>WFQV01000353.1 GCA_015486905.1 Melioribacteraceae bacterium
TTCCTTTAATTGAAGAATTACATCTTCCGGTTTTTCAAAGTGCTCCCATTGCACACTTTCCTGCGCGCCGAGGGATGTTTTAAGAACCTCCTTCTGAGGCGGGTAAGGTGTGTAACCGCAAAGATTTAATTGTTCAATCATTGCACCGTCCGATGTTCTAAAAATCGAGCCTACATTGTAAGCACTGCGAATGCTGTCCAAAACAACCTGCACCGGAAGTTTCTCAACCTTGTGCAACGTCTCCTTTGTGCTGCGGTTACGGGATATTTCTTCGTGCGTTAGCTTTCTCAAAGTTTCAACCTAAATTAATTAATAACAAACCGAAACTTAATATTTACACTCTTAGTTTTGAAGTGCAAAGAAAAAATTTATTACGAAAACGGAAACCGTTGCCTTCCTGTTTCCTTTTTTGGTCCTTATTTTACTCGCCGAATTACATGTTAATAAAAATCGTATTGGGAAATTTTTATTTTTAATTTATTTTAAGTAATAAGTTTTGAGAATTAAATTTAATCTTTAAAGAGAAAATAAATCAAATTGTAATGAACTTTGTGCCGACGTAAGAATGTTGGAACAAACGGCTGAATAGCAAAATACAACGATTAAAAGTTTAATTAAGTTAAACGTAAGTGAGAAACCAAAAGAAAAAAAATTATTAAAAATCTTTAAGAGGTTAAAAATGAAAAAATTATTTTTAGTTATTATTCTAATTGCCTTAGCGGCTTGCAGTAATACCGACGAGCGCAAGAAGATTCTTCCCGATTACGAAATGATGTACAATTATCAAACGCTCAAATATTCTTCCAACCCAAAAGCTCTCTATTTCAGAAATAAAATCGCTCCCGTTATTGTAAAAGACATTGCGAAATATATGAGCAAATTTGAAAAAACTTATTTGCTTAGAATAAGAGTCTTTATTGATGAAGACGGCAATTTGGATTATGTTAAATTCGTAGAAGAACCTCATTTTATGGCAGGCAATCCCGACATCGAAGAAGACATAATTGCCATTGTTGACAAACACAAATTAGTTAAGGTTAAATTGGAGGGTGAGTCAGCTAAATCGGCATTCGACTTAACAATTAAGGGCGGACATCCGTTTGACGAAGATGAATATGCAATTGCCGTTGAAAAAACCCCGAGTATTGTCGGCGGATTCGCCTCGCTGGAAAAAAATCTTAAATACCCAGAAGGGGCAAAAAAATACGGAATACAAGGACGTGTTTACGTGCGGGTTTTTGTGGATGAAAAAGGAAACGTAGTAAACGCCGAGGTGATAAAAGGAGTTGGCTTCGGCTGCGATATTGCGGCTCTTGAAGCGGTTCAAAAGCTTCACTTTACGCCGGGCGAGCAAGACGGCAAACCGGTGAAGACACAAATTATCATTCCGGTTGCTTTTAAGCTGAAGTAGTAAAAATTCTTTAACAAAATTAAGCGGAAGCCGGACAATTCGACTTCCGCTTTTTTTACACGCAGAACAATTTACCGATTAACCCTTTGGTACAAGTTTAAAATCTGTGGCAAAAAATAAAAAAATAAGAAAGAAAAAAACTAGAAATAAGAAATAGTTAAATGCGAGACGCAAGAGGTAAGACGCTAGACAGGTCCGACTTCTCCCGACAAGTCGGGATTCGTCGCGACAGGTCCGGCTTCGCCCTCGCTGTTCCGCATTTGCGGGAGCTTCGTGGCGACAGGTTGAATGGTGAAGGGGTCGTTGGAATGTTGGAATAATGGAATGTTGGATTAGTCAACATTGACATTGACTTTAGCTAATATTGACGGTTGCTTCAAAAAATATTTCAGTTGACTTTAGCTCCATTGCCGTTGACTTTAGTCAACGGATTTGAAAAAAGAAACAATGTTTTTTGGCTTTAGCCACATTTCTCTTTCATTCGGTGTTAGAACAATGAGGCTAAAGCCCTGTGAATCTTGTTGTCTTTTTCAACCCTCGGATGAATCCGACGGCAATGCCGACTAAAACTCAAGGGAATGAGGAATTTATCACTTTCATTTTAACTTAATGAAGAGTGGTCAGTTCTGCCTTAGCGTACTCCACAACCTTCAACCTTCTTCATCAATGAACATCCATTTATCCATTTGTCCACTCATCCAAAATGCCGTCGGGAGACGGGGTGTTGAAAAATTTGAACTTTTAACTATGTCAAACATTTCGATTGGTTGCTTCACTTCGAAACCTTCGGCATCGTGGATCTGTTTTTCTTTACTCTTGTTCTTGCATTATTGGATAAATGGATGATTCACCTTCGTAACGCTAGGGCTACGGCGAAACAGGTTGGATGATTTTATTTTAGGTCATCTTTATTAGGCTCCTCATTCTGCTGGACGAGGCTACAAAAATATCAAAGAACAAGCCCTCCTTCCTGCCCTGCCTACCGGCAGACAGGCGGCAGGCAGGTCTGGAAGGGAGGGAAAGGGTGGGTTGGGAAAAATAAGGAAAGCAAAAAATTGTGACAAAACGCTTATGAGGAAAAGCCAAGCTAAATTTTTTTGCCACCAAATTTAAATTTGTACCTAACTCTTTTTAACAAACGAGCAAGAATGAATTGTTCGGCTTGAGAAGTTTTCCTTTTTAAATTATCTTAAATAATGAATTTTGAGAATTAAATTTAAAGTTCAAACGAGGAAGAGATGACAAATTTTGATTACGACGCTATTTTGATAGGCACAGGCCCCGGCGGTGAAGGCTCGATTCCGGTTAATGAATTCATGCAAACCAAGATTCCGAACATTTACGCCGTGGGAGACATTGTGGGATTTCCAAATCTTGCCAGCGCTTCGTACGATCAGGGGCGATATGCCGCCACACATATTATCAGTAAGGATGCAACCCAACGCCATGCTATTGAAAAACATGCCCATTGAAATTTACACCCTGCCGGAAATTAGTTCGATTGGAATGACCGAGCGTGAACTTACGGAGAAAAAAATTCCTTACGAAAGCGGACGTGCTTTTTTCAGAACTTTAACACGAGCGCAAATAACCGGAAAGACAAGCGGAATGTTAAAAATTCTTTTCAGCCCCGATACACTTGCTATTTTAGGCATTCACTGTTTCGGTTACAGCGCGGCGGAAATTGTTCATATCGGGCAGGCTATCATGTCCCAAGAAGGCAAAGCCAATACTTTGAAATACTTTGTAAATACAACCTTCAATTATCCGACTATGGCGGAAGCCTACCGCGTAGCCGCCCTAAACGGATTGAATAAGCTAGAGATGTGATTAAAAACTTTTATTAGACAAACAAGAAATGAAATTTAATGATCTGGATTTAACAAATTGGAATGACCTTGATATTTTTGTCGATAGTCTGTGGATTATTAAAGAAAGAGACAAAAAGGGAAAGCATTCTAACGTCTATCACGGAAACTTTATCCCTCAAATACCAAATCAACTAATTAGGCGGTTTACCAAAAA
>WFQV01000354.1 GCA_015486905.1 Melioribacteraceae bacterium
AGTAAAAACAATTTTCTTCGGTGGCGGGACGCCGTCATTACTTGCGCCGAACGAGATTGAAAAAATTTTGTCTCTCCTTTTAAAAAACTTCAAAGTGGAAAATCCCGAAATAACTTTGGAAACGAACCCCGGCACGGTAGATTTTAAAAAGTTAAAGGATTTTAGAAAGATTGGTGTTAACCGTTTGAGCGTGGGAGTACAATCTTTCAAAGATAATGAACTGAAGTTCCTTACAAGAATTCACAATTCGGTCCAGGCTAAAAAAACGATTCTCAATGCAAAGGATGCAGGCTTCGAAAACATCAGTCTCGATTTGATTTTTAATCTCCCCGGGCAAACCAAGAAAGCTTGGAAAGACAATTTAACCACCGCACTTTCCCTGCCGATTAAACACATCTCCGCTTACAGTTTGATTTTGGAGAGAGGAACAATTTTGTACAAGATGGTTTTGGACGGAAAAGTAAAAATTCAAGATGAGGATTACGACGCCGACCTTTACGAATTTACAATGAAATATCTAAAGCGCCGTGGCTTTAGGCAATATGAAGTTTCGAATTTTGCTGTTCCCGGTTTCGAATGCAGGCACAATAAATTTTATTGGGATTACACGGATTACCTCGGCTTTGGACCTTCGGCTCATTCATTCGTTGGCGGCGTGAGATGGCGGAATTTTTCTTCCTTGAAAAAATACATTTCCGAAGTCCGGAAATCCGGAAAAGCAATTCGTGCAAAAGAAGTTTTAACTGAGAAGGAAAAACTTGAGGAGTTTGTAATGCTTTCCTTACGCAGCGAAGGTTTGGATTTAAAAAAATTAAAGAAAGAGTTTTCTGCTACTTGGGAAATGAAAAATAAAAAGCTGCTGGAATTTCTTAAAGAGTCTAAAATTATTAGATTTGCAAATTACAAAATAATTCTTACTCAAAAGGGTTATGCCCTTTGCGACGAAGTACTCGCCAAATTTGAATATTAGCAGGTAAAAAAAATGAAACTAAAACTCCATTGGCAAATTTTAATTGCACTCATTTTAGGAACACTCTACGGAATTTTCTTATCGGGTTATGTTGAATATGTTGCTTGGATGGGCACGCTTTTCCTGAACGGTTTGAAGATGGTTATTGTTCCCTTGATTCTCAGTTCCATTATTTCCGGTGTAGCGAACATCGGCGGGGCGGACGATTTCGGAAGGCTCGGCGCTAAGACGTTGGGCTATTACATTTTAACCAGCTTCCTTGCAATTTTAACCGGCTTGATTTTGGTGAATCTTATTCGTCCGGGTGTGGGTGTGGATTTGGGTTTCGCACAATCCGTTAAAGGATTGGTAAGTGCAAAACAATCGTTTGGCAAAACGCTGTTAGATATTGTTCCCAAGAATATTTTTAAATCCTTCGCCAACGGAGATATGCTTGCAATAATTTTCTTCTCAATGATTTTCGGATTTTTCATTACGAAAGTGGGGAACAAATACGAAACTATTCTGAAGGATTTTTTCAATGCCGTTTTCGAAGTGATGATGAAAATTACAATGTTTGTAATAAAATTTGCCCCTTTGGGAATTTTCGGAATTGTTGCCAATGTTGTGGCAAAGCAAGCAAGCAAAGGAAATCTTGGTACGGTAGTAGAAAGTTTGGGACTTTACATGCTGACGGTAATATTTGCGTTGTCATTCCATGCTTTTATTACTCTGCCGTTACTCGTTAAACTTATCGGGAGGTCGAATCCTTGGAAGCATGCCAAAGGGATGGCTACCCCTCTCTTAACTGCTTTTTCCACTGCTTCCTCAAGTGCAACGTTGCCGCTTACGATGGAAGCCGTTGAACACAACAGCGGCGTTTCAAATAAAATTACGAGTTTTGTTCTGCCTTTGGGCGCTACAATAAATATGGATGGTACGGCACTTTACGAGTTGGTTGCCGCAATGTTTATTGCACAGGCTTACGGTTTGCACATCTCTTTTGTGCATCAGTTTTTAATGGTTTTTGCCGCGTTGCTTGCATCGATAGGTGCGGCGGGTATTCCGATGGCAGGGCTTGTAATGATTACAGTTGTAATGTCTGTCGTGGGTTTACCGCTCGAAGGTGTCGGATTGATTTTAACCGTTGACAGAATTTTAGATATGATGCGAACAACGGTAAACGTGTGGAGCGATTCTTCCTGCGCTGTTATTATTGCCAAATCGGAAGGGGAGAAGCTAAAAGTTTGAAATTGAAACCAAATAAATTAACGTTCCTATTCCTTTCTTCTTAAATTTGGAAAGACGAATTTTAATTTTAGGAAAATGATGAACGAGAAAGAGAAAAAATTAATTTTACTTTTTGAAAAATGGGCCGGTGAGGCTCACACGGAATTTTATCCGCTGCCGCCGTCTGGTTCCGAAAGAGAATATTTTAGAATTAAAAGCAAAACCAAAAATGCAATCGGTGTTTTTAATCCCGACAAAAAAGAGAACAAAGCATTTCTAACCTTTTCAAAACATTTCAAATCTAAAGGGCTAAACGTTCCCGAAATTTATGCTAAGGATTTAAGAAGCGATATTTATTTAGAGGAAGATTTAGGCGACACGACCCTCTTTGCATTTTTAAGAGCGCTACGAAAAAACGGTGAGTTTCCCAAAGAAGTAATTGAAATTTACAAACGTGTGTTGGAAGAGCTCCCTAAGTTTCAAATTGAAGCGGGAAAAGATTTGAATTATTCGGTCTGCTACCCGAGACGAAAGTTCGACCGCCGTTCAATGATGTGGGATTTGAACTATTTTAAATATTATTTTCTGAAACTTGCAAAGGTGCCGTTCGATGAGCAAGCATTGGAAAGGGACTTCAACAAATTCACCGATTACCTTTTAAGTGTGGACACCAAATATTTCCTCTACCGCGATTTCCAGTCCCGCAACATAATGCTTTTTAACAATTGCCCTTATTTCATTGATTACCAAGGTGGGCGAAAGGGTGCTTTGCATTACGATGTTGCTTCCCTGCTTTACGATTCGAAAGCTGACATTCCCCAGCCTGTTAGGAATGAATTGCTAAGACATTATTTGAATGAACTGAGGAATTACATCGATTTTAACCAACGTGAATTTATTGAATATTATTACGGCTATGTTTTGATTCGTATTTTGCAAGCAATGGGAGCTTACGGTTACCGTGGATTTTACGAACGCAAGGAACATTTTCTTAAAAGTATTCCTTATGCTTTGGAAAATTTATCCTGGCTGTTGGAAAATATTGAACTGCCGGTTAAACTCCCTGCTCTCTTCGGCGCCCTTGAAAAAACGGTGAGGTCAAAATCACTTAAAAAATTTTCCGACAAGAGAGAGTACAAATTGAAAGTTACCGTGACGAGCTTTTCTTACAAAAAAGGGATACCCGAAGATAAATACGGCAATGGCGGGGGCTTCGTTTTCGATTGCCGCGGTTTACTGAACCCTGGAAGATACGAAGCTTTTAAACTGATGAATGGCAAGGACGAAGAAATAATTAAATTCCTCGAAGAGAAAAGTAACGTTAAAAGGTTTCTTAAGCACGTCTATTCTTTGGTCGATTTTACGGTCGATAGCTACATTAAGCGGAAGTTTACTCATTTAATGGTAAATTTCGGTTGCACCGGCGGTCAGCACCGTTCGGTTTACTGTGCTGAGGCTACGGCAAAACACCTTGAAGAAAAATTTAATATTAATGTTGATTTGGTTCACACGGAATTAGAAGCCGGTAACGGATGAAAGCAATGATTTTTGCGGCGGGATTAGGCACGCGGTTAAAACCGTTGACGCTTGCAAAACCCAAAGCGCTAATTGAACTGAACGGTGAAACTCTCCTCGGATTGCAAATTAAAAAACTAATCGGATTTGGGTTTAACGAAATAATAGTAAACGTCCACCATTTTGCGGAACAAATTATTAATTTTTTGGCTTCGCAAAATAATTTCGGAATTAGAATTGCAATCTCGGACGAAAGTGGAGAAATACTCGACACGGGTGGTGGACTTAAAAAAGCCGCCTGGTTTTTTGACGACGGCAAACCATTCTTGCTTCACAATGTTGATGTTGTAACCAATTTGAATTTAAAAGAATTTTACGGATTCCATTTACAGCAAAATTCGTTGGCTACACTTGCCGTTCGCATTAGGGAAACAACTCGCTTCCTTTTGTTCGATGATCGAAATACTCTTATCGGCTGGGAAAACATTTCAACCGGTGAGAAGATAATTAAACGGGAAACGGAGGGAGATATTCAAAGACTAGCTTTTAGCGGCATTAGTGTTTTGAGCCCTGAAGTTTTAACGGAATTCCCAGATAAAAAAGTCTTCTCTTTGATTGACCTCTTTTTGAATTTGGCGGCAAAGGGAAAAATAACCGCTTACATTGAAAATGAATCTTATTGGTTTGACATCGGGACAAAAGAAAAACTATTTAAAGCCGAGAGATTTTTAAAAGACACTTAATTTCCCAAACCTCCAAACAAATGAATTACGATTGACGAGTCATAGGACGCTGATTGGATAGAACACGGATGACACGGATTGATGCGGGATTTTCACGGATCCCTTAATTCAACATTCAGCATTCAACATTCATAATTTTCTGTACTCTGCACCTTTGAACCACTAAACTTCTAAACCGCCGAAGGCGAACTAAACCTCTAAACGAAGTTCCAACGAATGACGATTGACGAATACTCGAATGACCTCAAACTTCTTACGTCTTGCTTCTTGCTTCTAACGATTGAGATAGGACGCTGATTGGATAGAACACGGATGACACGGATTAATGCGGGATTTTCACGGATCCCTTAATTCAACATTCAGCATTCAACATTCATAATTTTCTGTCCTCTGCACCTTTGAACCACTAAACTTCTAAACCGCCGAAGGCGAACTAAACCTCTAAACGAAGTTCCAACGAATGACGATTGACGAGTACTCGAATGACCTCAAACTTCTTACGTCTTGCTTCTTGCGTCTGGCGACTGACGATTGATAGGACGCAGATTTTCATGATAGATTATAATTTTCGCTGACTGGACAATAGAACACGGATTTATTCAATTAAAAATTAAGAATTAAAAATTTTCTGCCCTCTATTCCTTTGTACCTCTGTACCTCTGTGCCTTTGAACCACTAAACTTCTAAACCCTAAA
>WFQV01000355.1 GCA_015486905.1 Melioribacteraceae bacterium
AACGAACTCCCACTCATCCGGGGAGAATATTAAAAGAAGAATTCTTGGACGAACTCAATATTTCGCAAACTGAATTAGCTTCACGATTAGGCACATCTTTTCGTACGGTAAATGAAATAATTAATGAAAAGAGGAATATTACTACTGAAATGGCAATTAAATTGGCAAAGTTTTTTGGAACAAGTATTGAACTATGGTTAAATCTTCAGAACCAGTACGATGTTTATAAAATATTCAACAAGAAGAAAGAAGCTATTAAAAGAGTTAGTCCTTTAAAAAGAGTAAAACAAAAAGCGTGAGTTGCGGGTTCGAAATTAATAATTGCAGTTTACCCTATTATCGGTTTTTAACTATTAGAGTTAAATCGAATTGTAAAATTTAAGTTTGAATTACTCCTGTCTTAAACTGCGGAATATGGGGGTTGTTGTTTGTAAACTCAATTGATTTGGAGATGTATTTTCGTGTTTCGGCAGGGTCGATTATTTCATCAACCCAGAGGTGTGCAGCGGCGTAAAGGGCGCTGCTCTTTTCTTCGTAAGAGGATTGAATTTTTTGCAGCAATTCTTTTTTCTCTTCCTCGGAAAATTCTTTCCCTTCCTTTTGGATTTGTTTTAGCTTAATATCCAACAAAACGTTGCTCGCCTGGTTGCCGCCCATTACGGAAATTTTTGCATTTGGGTAAGCGTAAATAAAACGCGGGTCGTAAGCCTTTCCGCACATGGCGTAATTGCCTGCACCAAAGCTGTTTCCTACAATTACTGTAATCTTAGGAACCACCGAATTTGCAACTGCATTAACCATTTTAGCTCCGTCTTTAATTATTCCGCCGTGTTCGGCTTTGCTTCCAACCATGAAGCCGGTGACGTCTTGAAAGAACACGAGGGGGATTTTTTTCTGATTGCAGTTCATTATGAAACGAGCGGCTTTGTCTGCACTATCGGAATAAAGCACACCGCCTATTTGCATTTCGCCTTTTTCGGTTCTTACAATATTTCTTTGATTTGCCACAATGCCTACAGCCCAACCGTCGATTCTTGCATAGGCTGTTATTACCGTCTTCCCGTAACCGGCTTTGTATTCGTTAAGTTCAGAATCATCAACGATTCTCGCGAGTAGTTCGTAAGTGTCGTATTGTTGGATTGTATCTTCGGGAAGGATTCCGTAAATTTCCTTGCTGTCGAATTTCGGCGGATGGGGTTCGCATCTGTCGAAGCCGGCTTTGGGGAAGTTGCCCAACTTGTCGGTAAGCCCGCGAATTTCTTGTAAACACTGCTCGTCGTTTTCTGCAATGTAATCCGTAACTCCGGAAATATTAGATTGAACCACCGCACCGCCGAGGTCTTCGTTGTCAATTACTTCGCCGATTGCCGCTTTTACAAGGTGGGAGCCTGCGAGGAAGACAGAACCGGTGCCTTTTACTATTAACGCTTCGTCGCTCATTATCGGTAAATACGCACCTCCGGCAACGCAAGGCCCCATTATTGCCGCTATTTGCGGAATACCCTCGGCGGACATCCTTGCGTTGTTGCGGAAAATTCTGCCGAAGTGTTCCTTGTCCGGGAAAATATCTTCCTGCATCGGTAGGAACACACCTGCGCTGTCCACAAGGTAAATTACCGGCAGTTTGTTTTCCATTGCTATTTCTTGTGCGCGGAGATTTTTCTTGGCAGTAATTGGAAACCACGCTCCGGCTTTAACTGTTGCGTCGTTTGCAACAATAATAAAGTCACGACCGTTAATTTTACCGATTCCGAACACCGTCCCTGCGCTTGGAGCACCGCCGTATTCCTTGTACATTCCATAAGCAGCGAATGAATTTAGCTCAATAAAATCAGTACCCTTGTCAATCAGCAGTTCAATTCGTTCCCGTGCAGTGAGCTTTCCTTTTGCGTGTTGTTTTTCAATCGCTTTCTCACCGCCGCCTTCTTCTATTTTTACTTTTATTGCATTTAATTTGCGGATGAGATTTTTGTAAAAATCTTCACGCCGTAAATACTGCTCGTCTTTTTTAATTTCTCTGCCGATTTTTTTCATATTAGTCTCTTGTTATTTTTCGCCCGATTACTATTCTTTGAATTTCTGATGTTCCTTCACCGATAGTTAAGAGTTTGGCATCTCTGTAAAATTTTTCAACCGGGTAATCTTTAACGTAGCCGTAACCGCCGAAAATTTGAACCGCTTCGTTGGAAG
Organism: Melioribacteraceae bacterium; assembly: GCA_015486905.1. Lineage (GTDB taxonomy): Bacteria > Bacteroidota > Ignavibacteria > Ignavibacteriales > Melioribacteraceae > WFQV01. Next base: position 2,191 of record WFQV01000355.1, read on the forward strand.
CACGTACGGCAAGTTCACTGGCGTAAAGTTTAGCCATTGCCGCACCTTTGGCGTCGTATTTACCGGCATCCATTAATGCCGCGGCTTTAAAGGTTAACAATTTTGCCGCTTCTATTTGGGTTGCAATATCAGCAAGTCTGAATTGAATCGATTGGAATTCGGCTAAAGTTTTGCCAAATTGTTTTCTTTCCTTGGCGTAATTTTTTGCTTCTTTGTAAGCACCTTCGGCAAGTCCCAAGCTAAGGGCGGCGATTGAAATTCTTCCCCCTTCCAATATTTTTAAGGCTTGTTTAAAACCTTCGCCTTCTTTGCCTAAAAGATTTTCTTCAGGCACAAGGCAGTCTTCCATAATCAATTGAGCGGTTTCGCTTATTCGCATTCCGAGTTTCTTTTCCTTTTTGCCTCCGGAAAATCCGGGTGTGCCTTTTTCAATTACGAACGCGGAAATACCTTTGTGACCGGCTTCCTTATTGGTAATAGCCATTACAACCGCAGTACCACTAACATTTCCGTGGGTAATAAAATTTTTAGTTCCGTTCAGCTTGAAATGATTTCCAACTTTCTCGGCTGTGCTTCTCATTGCAGCAGCATCACTACCCGAGCCTGGTTCGGTTAAACCCCAAGCTCCTAATTTTCTGCCGGTTGCCAAATCAGGTAAGTATTTCTCTTTCTGCTCCTTGTTTGCAAAAAGGTTAATATGATTGGTACACAAGCCATTGTGTGCCGCAACGGACAAAGCAATACCGGGTTCGACTTTTCCAAGTTCCTCTACTATTAGAGCATATTCGGTGTAGCCCAAATTCGAACCGCCAAAATCTTCGGGGACGAGTATTCCCAAGAATCCCAATTCACCGAGTTCCTTAAAAACCTCAATTGGGAAATATTCCGCCTCATCCCATTCCATTATGTGCGGTTTAATTCTGCTTTCGGCAAAATCTTTAATAGTACCTCTGATTGCTTTTTGGTCTTCGGTTAATTCTACAAAATGTTTCCCTAATTCTTCCATAATTACTCCGTTATTTCTTTCTTATAATTGAAAATAATATTCTTTGCGACAACGTAAGGAGAAATTTCTCCTTTAAGAGCTTGATTTAACGAAGCTTCCAATTGTTGTTCGCGTTTGTCATTCCAAATTTCAGCGGACAAAACAAGTCCGATAATTTCTTTAACTCTTGTTTTTAATTTTTCCTTTCTTTTTTCGTCAAAAAGATTTTTTAATTTCAGAAACTGCCGATGGGTACTGATATTATTGAGCAATTCGTCTATTCCGTCTCCGGAGTTAGCAACAGTCTTAACTATCGGAGTTTCCCAATCGTCGGGCTTTTTTTCTTTCATTGTTAGAATTGTTTTAAGAGAGGTAACCGCCGCATCTGCACCGGGTCGGTCGCTTTTGTTCATTACAAAAATATCGCCTATTTCCATTAAGCCGGCTTTCATTGCTTGAACGGAATCTCCCGATTCAGGAACAAGCACTACCAGTGTTGTATCGGCAGCGTTAGCAATGTCTAACTCCGATTGTCCCACACCGACAGTCTCAAAAATAATAATGTCAAAGTTTGCTGCGTCAAGCACATCGGCAGCATCAACGGTTTTATTGCTTAATCCACCGAGGCTTCCTCGCGTTGCCATACTGCGAATAAAAACTCCGTCGTCGTTCGAAACTTGATTCATCCGCACACGGTCACCAAGTAATGCACCGCCTGTAAAAGGACTTGTAGGATCAACGGCAATAATACCAACCTTTAGTCCCTGAGCACGATAGCGTTGAGTCATTTGATTTGTCAATGTTGACTTTCCCGCACCGGGAGGTCCTGTTACTCCAATCCTATAGGCTTTTCCGATGTTAGAATACAAGCTGTTCAACAATTCTTCCGAGACGGAGTTCCCGTTCTCAATTATCGAGATAGCACGGGATACGGCTCGTTTGTCCGACTTTAAAATTCTATTTTTTAAATTTTCAATTCGTTCCATTTAACGGTAAAGTCCTTTTTTAAAAATGTAATTTTTTATTTTAGAGGGAACTAAAAAATCAATGGGAAGATTATTTTTAACTCTCCCGCGAATTTCCGAAGATGAAATGTCAATCCTGGGAGTTTTTACAAACTCGGCGAATTTAAAAAATCTGTTTTCTTTTTCATATTCATGTGTGTCCCTGCCTAACACAACAAGTTTGGCAAGTTTTACTATTTCGTCGCCATCTTTCCATTCTTCAAATTGAAGGAGATTGTCATAGCCGATGATTAATTCAAAATTATCGTATTGGTTTTTCAGATATGTTAAAGTGTTAATAGTGTAAGAGACGCCGGGATTTTTAATTTCGTAATCGGAAATTAAAAAGTAAGGAATATCTTCAATGGCTAGTTTGACCATATTAAAACGGTCCTCGTTCGGAGTTCTTTCCATCCCTATTTTCAAAGGGGAAACGTTGCATGGAATAAAAAGTACTTTACTCAACTTTCTTATCTCGTAAACATACTGTGCGGTTATTAAATGTCCTAAATGAATTGGGTCAAAAGTCCCGCCGTAAATACCAATTGTTTCCACCATAAAATAAATTTACCTTCTAAAATATGCTCTACAAAATTAAACATTTTTAATTCCAATTTAAATTTATTCCGTTTTAAGTTTAGAAGATATATTCAGCCACCAGGCAAGACAAACAATTTCATTTCGGAACGAATTTTATTATTTTATTGTTCATTAGAAATAGAATTATTTATTTTGGAAATTATTGAGAGTTAACATCGTTAAAGGAGTCGAAATGTTAATTTACAACACGCTTACGAAGAAGAAAGAAGAGTTCAAACCGTTGAATCCGCCTAATGTTGGAATGTACGTCTGCGGTCCTACGGTTTACGATTATTTTCACATTGGCAACGCGCGTTCTTTCGTAATGGGTGACATTATCCGCCAATACTTGATTTACAAGGGCTACAATGTAAAATACGTAATGAACTTGACCGATATTGACGATAAAATAATAAGGAAAGCAAACGAGGAAGGAGTTCCGACGCAAGAAATAGCGGAGCGTTATTCCAAAGCATTTTTTGAAGATATTGCAAAATTAAAAATAAAACCTGCCGATGTTTACCCGAAAGCTACCGAGCACATTGCCGAAATTCAAGACTTGATAAAAAAGTTGGAGGAGCGGGGAATTGCTTACAATATTAATGGGGAAGTTTTCTACGACGTTTTAAAATTTGATGAATACGGAAAATTAAGCGGAAAGAAAATCGACGAACTTGAATCCGGCGCAAGAATTGAAATAAACGATTTGAAAAAGAATCCGCTCGATTTCTCGCTTTGGAAAAAAGCAAAACCCGACGAACCTAAGTGGGGAAGCCCCTGGGGCGAAGGGCGGCCGGGCTGGCACGTTGAATGCTCTGCAATGAGTATGAAGCATTTGGGCGAAACGTTCGACATTCACGCAGGCGGTCACGATTTAATTTTTCCGCACCACGAAAATGAAATTGCTCAATCCGAAGGTGCTACAGGCAAACCTTTTGTTAACTATTGGATTCATTTCGGCTTTTTGAATTTTCAAAACGAGAAGATGTCCAAGTCTCTAGGGAATTTTTTTACCACACGTGATATTTTAAAAGTGCATTCTGCCGAATCCATTCGTTTGTTTTTTGGTCAAACTCATTACGCCAGCCCTTTGAGTTTTAGCGACGAACTTCTCTCCAACGCTGAGAAAGCTTTGGTTAAAATTAAAAATTTCCTTGAAACACTCGAGGAAAATATTCGAAGTGCGAAAGAAGACGATTCATATCCTGAATTTAATATTCAAGATTATTACGACAGATTCGAGCAAGCAATGGACGACGATTTTAACACGCCTCAAGCAATTGCATCTATTTTCGATTTGATCCGGGATGTAAATAAAATTCTTAACTCCGGTGAACAATTCGGAGTTACTTTTTACGAAGACATAAAAGAATTTCTTTTGAGAACTGCCGAAGGAGTACTGGGAATATTACCATCGTTGGAAAGCGGAACTATGGCAGATACGGAATTTACAGACAAACTGTTGCAGATTTTAATTGATATCCGATTAAAAGCCAAGCAGGAAAAAAATTACGCTTTGGCTGATGAAATACGCAACCGTCTAAATGAGCTTGGCTTTGTTTTGCTCGACGGCAAAGACGGTACAAAAATACGAAGGGAACAATAATGAAGCTTTCAACAGTTATTATTGCTATTGTTTTTCTCGCTGTATTTGCTTTTTGGATTTGGTACTTGTTCTTTAATATTTTCGAAGTTAGGTTTTTTGCCTATCCGGACGAGAGGGAAGTTGCAATGGGAACCATGATTAAATTCCTTGCCGAACCGGTTAACGCTCTTGGCAAAAAGGCTCCTTGGCGTAAGGTGAATCTTAAAATTGAAGTGCTTGAAGGCGGTGAATTGATTGAAGAGAACAAAGATACAGAACAGAGTTACCGTTGTTTTGTGGTGGGACGTAAACCGGGGAAAGTTAGATTCCGGCTTTCATCGGATTTAGCGCACTCTCCTTCGGATTTTGAATTTGAAATTAAATAATAAATTTAAGGGTGAAATGAAAAAAATAAAATTATTATTTGTCGTGGTTCTTTTTTCTTCGTTCGGTGTTTTTGCACAAGGAAGCGCCGGCACTAATGCAAAGTTTGAGTATCGCTCGTTGATTGATTTACCTACTGCAGGAATATTGGAAAAGGGATTCGTCGGAGTAACAATGGATGTACTTCCTAACGGAGGTGTCATTTCCAAATTGGAAGTAGGAGTGTTTGAAAACTTCAGCTTCGGGATTTCTTTCGGCGGCATGAATATAATTGGTACGGGTCCCGTAACGTGGGACAAACTTCCAGGGGTTAATATTCGTGCACGCCTACTCGATGAAACACAAAGCATGCCTGCTTTGACAATAGGTTTCGATTCGCAAGGCAAAGGTAAATATTTTGACAATCTTAATCGTTACGAAATAAAATCCCCCGGTTTTTATTTGGCAGCTGCAAAAAACTTTGACTTCTTGGGCTACCTAAGCGTTCACGGTGTAATCAATTATTCTTTGGAAAGGAAAGACGGCGACAAGGATTTGGATTTTGGAGTAGGAGTTGAAAAGACGCTGGGTAAAAGAATTTCATTAATGGCGGAATACGATTTTGCTACTAATGACAATACCGGTAAAGCGCTTGGTAACGGAAACGGTTATTTGAACTTCGGACTCAGATGGTCCGTGGGACAAGGATTTACCGTCGGATTGGATTTGAGAAATATGTTAGAGAATAAAAAAATTAACAGCAACAAAGCCGATAGGGGGATATTTGTTGAGTACGTTAAAGCTATTTTCTAATTCTGTAGTTTTTTGAATACATTTGTTGTTCAAAAAGTACATTTCGGGTAGGGAGAATGCCCGTTAAAGTTCTTAAATAATGTTTCGTGACGGCACAATTTTTGTGCAATAAAAGTGAGTAAATTTTGGAGCTCAAAATGAAATATGTTAAATACATTTTAATGTTTTTTATATTTTACTCCCTTTCAGGGTGTTACACACAATTAGCACTTAACGGCAATAGTGACTATTCTTCGAATGGTAACAATGAAGAATACTCCAATGAAGAATATGCTTACGAAGACACTACTGCCGAGCAGGATACCACATATTACGGAAATGAAGGGGAAGAAAGCCAATCGCCGGAGATAAACAATTACTATTATTTTGACAACGGTTTTTGGCCTAATGACTTTTACAGACGATATTACTGGGGCTATTATCCCGGCGTTGCCATTACTATTGGCGGCGGAGATTTCTACGATTGGTACTGGGATAATTTAAATTGGTACAATTGGGATTATTACGACCCTTATTTTTACGATTATTATTATAACCCCTATTATGTTTGGGATGGCTATTACGACGGATATTACAACGGAGGCTTAGCGCCTGTTTACAAATACCGTTCTCGTAATTTAACGAGATTGAGAAATACTCACGGCGGCAGAGGATTGGCTTTGAGTTTGAGAGCATTAAGAAATTTGAACAGAAGAACCGCCACGAGCAGCGTTGCGGCTAATAGAAGAAGAAACGAACGGAGCGGTAGAGACCGGAACGTTGATCAATCTATTTTGGGTAGCCGTCCTACGCAGAACGGAGCGGTAAACGGATTAAGCAGACCTACCGTTAACGGAAGGCAAAGTTCGGTTAGAAGAAATGGCAGAAGCGAGAGAAATTCTTCTGAAATTTTGAGGAAAGGCAGAGGAGGCAGATCGGTAGAAAGCAGAAAAGGGACTGTTCGCAGAACAAACCCTAATGCCGGTAGGAAAGTCCGAAAGGAAAATCCTCGTGTAGAACGGCACTCCCGAACAGATTACAGAAGAGAATACAAAGCACCTCGCAAAACCGAAAGGAGATACGAACCGAAGTCAAGACCGAGAAGCTACTCAAGACCCAAATCGGAAAGCCGGCATAGTTACTATCATCCTCAGAGCAGGGAAAGCTACCCGAGTCATAGTTCCTACACACATCGCTCTTATTCACCAAGCTCAAGAAGTAGTTACAGCGGAGGTGGTTACAGCAGGTCTTCAGGTTCTTCCGGCAGGAGTTCGAGAAGTTCTTCAAGGGGGTCTTCTTCCCGAAGAAGATAAATTTTTAAGCGTCCGGTTTCCCCGGGCGCTTTCTTTCCATTTGTTCTAAAATTTTTGGAGTATCAAGATGAAAAGGAAATATATTTTTGTGATTGCCATATCTTTGTTTTTTGCAAATTTGATTTTTGCACAGAATTACAACGACGCTTTAAGACTTTCGACGCCGGGCTTTGTGCCTTCCGCACGTGTAATGGGAATGGGCGGTGCGGCTGTGGGTTTCGGCGGAGATTATTCCTCCGCTTTTACTAACCCTGCCGGAATCGGATTAATAAAGCAGAGCGAATTGGTCGGAGGATTGAACTACTCGATTTTCAACAACAATACAACGCTTTTCAATTCACAAACGAGTTTCGACGTAAGTTCCACCGGTTTGAATCAGGTAGGTTTTGCATTTCCTTTCCCCACTTACAGAGGGAGTTTCGTGATTGCCTTTGGTTACAATAGAATCAAGGATTTTAATTCCACAATGAAATTTAACGGATTTAACTCTCATGCTAACTCGATGATTCAAGATTTGGTTTCGGTTAATGACGACATAGCTTACAATTTGGGGCTGAGTTATCCCACTTACGATTCAAATGGAAATTATCTGAAGGATGAGACAAAAATAAATGGAAATTTAAATCAACGTGGAAATTTAACTAACGAAGGTAGCATCAATGCTTGGACTTTGTCAGCCGCAATTGAAGTGGCTAAGAATGTCTTTGTGGGTGCTTCGTTTAATATTTTAACCGGAACTTACAAAAGTAGAAGGGATTATTACGAAGAAGATACGAAGGACAAATACCCTGCTTCCGTTTGGCTTGACCCCAATGACCAGCGTACGTCCGATTTCCAAAGTTTTTATTTGAATGATATTGTAAATTGGGATTTAACGGGCTGGAACGCTCAATTGGGAATATTGTACAAAATGAATTTAATGAATGTGGGTTTTGGAATCAAATTGCCTTCCAAGTTTACGGTTAAGGAAAAGTATTTTGTTTACGGTGAAAGTTACTTCGGTAGCGGAAATTCTTTTACAATCGACCCTCCTTACAATTCCAAAGTTGAATACGATATCAATACTCCATGGGAATTTTCCGGGGGCGCATCATTTGGGCTTGCATTTTTCCGCTTCAATGCCGATGCAGTGTTTATTGATTATACACAGATGGAATTTGCAGGTGGCTTAAACCCGACGGATATGAGTGCAAACAACAACGACATTAAAGAATTATTCAGAAGCGTTGTTAATTATTCTTTCGGCGGAGAATTTGATGTTCCCGTCTTGGACGTTACCGTAAGAGCAGGTTACGCTTTGAGACCCTCACCCTTTAAAGATGACCCTCCGAATTTTGACAGAAAATATTACACATTTGGCTTGGGATTAAACCCGGCTCCGAACATCTTTCTCGATTTTGCACTTGTCAAAGGCAGTTGGAATGATTTCTCGGATAATTACGGGACTAACCTTTCACGGGTTGATGAGGATATTCAAACCACAAAAGCAATTTTCACTGTCAAATACAGGTATTAGATTTAGGATTTTTATTACTTTGATGTTCTCTCATAGATTTTAAATAGCAATTATTAACTGTTGCGGTAGCGAACATGTGATAGTTAACGGAGAACATTTAATAGTAAATTTTACCTGAAATTTGAAAAATATTTGTCTATTTCCGATCTCATTTCAATTCCTACTTTTTCAAAACAATCAAGCAATTGTTCGTAAGCTCCTACTCCACCTAAAAAGTCCCAAAATTCTTTGGCTACTTTTAATTCTTTTTTAATGTCCAACATTCCTTTTAATGTCCAGCGTTCATAGGGTTTTGGCTCGTAAGGGTTGTAGGGAATTGCAATGTAAGAGTGAACTTTAGCATTAGGATTTTTACGTAAATAAATTGCAATCCATTCAAGAAGAGTGCGTTTAAAATC
>WFQV01000356.1 GCA_015486905.1 Melioribacteraceae bacterium
ACGCTTAAAGTTAACAGCAGCCAACTGCCTGCAACGCCGGTTTCAAAAAACAAATAGCCCGCCGCCAAAACCATACCTGCATTCAGCAATGAAATCAAAATGTAAGGAATCGACTTGCCGGTAATTAGTTCAAAAGAATTTATTGAGGAAACTCTTATTTGTTCGGACGTACCCCGTTCTTTTTCCCGCACAAGGGAGAGGGAAACAGTAACAACGGCGGTAACAATTAAAATCATTGCTATTAAACCCGGCATTAAAAATTTTGTCGATTTTAAGTCGGAATTAAATTGAAACCTCGGTAATATTTCCAGCAGGGGCCTGTAAGATTTTCCTATCTTGGCAAGGAATTCAGAATTTATTTCTTCGGAGAAATTCATTGTAAAAAGGGAAACGTAATTTTTTATTATTGTCGCCGTATTGCCATCAACACCGTCAATAACGAATTGCAGATGCGCCGTTTCATCCTGCCGATTAAGGGCTCTCGCAAAATCAGGCGGAATAGTAAGGACCGCCTGCGCTTCTTTTTTATTAATCACCTCGTCAATTTCTTTCGGTGAATTAAGCATAGCGGTCAAATCGAAATAAACAGATGCATTTAGTTTGGAAATCAGCAATCTGCTTTCGTAAGAATGGTCGTAATCCAACACGGCTATTTTCACATGCTTAACATCGAAATTAATTGCGTAACCAAACACAATGAGAAGTAGCACCGGAAAGAAAAAAATTACGAACAGAAGTTTTTTGTCCCTTGCCAACTGTTTAAATTCCTTTTTACTTACCGCTTTTATTCTGTGTAAAGTCAAGCTTTTTCTCCTTCCAAAAGGTGAATAAAAACATCCTCAAGAGTGGGCAATATCTCTTCAATTTCAAAAACTTCAATGTTTTTATTTCTCAAAACATTTTCAATTTGGTTCTTGTTTTTGAACTGCCTGTTTACAACCGTGTGAACTCTGTTCCCGAAAATTGAGGTCTCATCAACGAAATTTATTCTCTCCAATACTTCAATTGCCTCAACCGGTTTTGAACAGCTAATTTCTAAAATTGTCTTTTTTAGAAAGTTGGTTTTTAGTTCTTGCGCCGTACCGTTTGCAATTATTTTACCCGAGTCCATTAAAATAAGGTTATTGCAATATTCAGCTTCTTCGAGGTAATGAGTTGTAACGAGGAGAGTAATTCCCTGCCGAGCAAAGTCGGTGATAAGATTCCAGAAATTTCTACGAGCTATAGGGTCAACTCCGCTCGTAGGTTCATCAAGAAAAACAATTTGAGGATTGTGAAGAATCGCCGTTCCCAAAGCCAGGCGCTGTTTTATGCCGCCGGGCAAATCGCCGGTCATAAAATTTTCCCGACCTTTTAAATCCGCCATTTTCAATATCGAATTCTTTCTATTCCTGAATTTGCTGCCTTCAAGTCCGTAAATACCGCCGAAAAATTCAATGTTTTCTCCTACGGTTAAATCGTCGTAAAGAGAAAATTTTTGTGACATATAGCCGATTATCTTCTTTACCTTGTCCGGTTCTTTCCCGACACTAAACCCGCCGACCAAAGCATCGCCATCCGTGGGATTTAATATTCCGCACAGCATTTTAATTGTTGTGGTTTTGCCTGCACCGTTAGCTCCCAAGAAACCGAATATCTCACCCTTTCGAACATTGAACGAAACATTGTCAACAGCGGTAAAGTGTCCGAACTTCTTAGTCAATCCGTGTGCTTCTATTGAAAACATCTCAGTAAATTTTCCTCCCCAAAGATTTGTACAATCGTGCTTTTGCAATTGCAAAATCAATTAAAGCGTTTTCATAATTTGTCTTTGCTTCAAGAAGCTCCGTTTCGGCGTCAATCACGTCGCTTACTTTTACTTCTCCTTCTTTAAATAATTGATTTGTTACCCTTAAATTTTCTTCGGCGGATTTAACCGACAACTTGTAATTCTCAATTCTTGTACGGGCATCTTTAAAATTTTGGAAATCCGAAATAATTTGTGCTTTAATGTTTTCTTTCAATGTTTGCAGATTAAGATTTCCAATTAAAAAATTATTCTCTGCTATTGCAGTTCCCGAGCTTCTTCCGCCCCAATCCCAGAGCGTCCAGTTTAGACTTACACCCACATCCCAAGAATCTTTAAATTCATCTTTCAACGGCAAGTATCTTTGGTTAGGACGGTTATAATAATAATTTCCAAAAGCGCTCAGGGAAGGGAACCATTCCGATTCGGCTGCCTTAATATTTTCTTCAGCCGCTTTTATTTTTTCCTTACTAACTTTGATTTCAATTCTATTTTTTAATCCTTCTTTCAAAATATTTTTTAAGTCAAAAATATCTCCCTCTGTTTTTATTTTCTCCGCTGCTATTTTGCTGTGTACAAGCAAATCCAGCCCTACGCTTTTGTTAAAAGCCGTTCGAGCAATTTTTAGAATGCTTTCCGATTCCAGAAGTTTTACCCTTACGTTCGAAACCTGCAGCTTCATTCTTAACAAATCGTTTTTGGTTGCTCTACCGTTCTTAAAATAATTTTTCACTTCCTTCAAATGGGCTTTTAATCTATTTAAACTTTGTTTTACAAGTTTAACGGTCAATTGAGCTTTCCGAAAATTCCAAAAGGCATTAATTATTTCAAAAGCCTTTTCGTTTTTCTTGCGGGAAAAATTAAGTTCGTCAGCCTTGAGATTATTCTCGGAAGCTTTTAAGAGAGATGTCAGTTTGAAACCGACGAAAATCGGTGTTTGGAAACCGGCTCTCAAATTGTAATAATTTAAAAAAGCATCCTGAATCTTTAACGGGTTGGGCATTATCGGAATGCTTACTTCAAATGGCGGAACATTGCTTAAGCGTGAATAGGAAGCGTTAAAAACAAATTTAGGAAAAAAGCGGGAAAGTATTTTCTTCATTTGGTATTCCGCAATTTTTTCCTTTATCTCAAGCGTTTTTAATCCCCTGCTCTTTTTCAATCCCAAATCCAAACTCTGCCTGAGTGTCAATTTTTGCCCGTGGAGAACAATTGCAGTGGCAAAAAGGAGGATTAAAAATTTCTTCATTTCAAACCTCTGCTGTTTGTTTCAAAAGATGAATAAACACATTTTCCAAAGAAGGGAGTTTTATTCTTTGATTGAGAACGTTGAAATTGTTTTCCTTTAATACTTCAAGTATTCTTTCGGATTCGCCTGCATCTTCCAGCACTATGTCAACTCTATCCCCAAAGGATTGAGCATCGTAACCGAAATTTTCGAAAAGGAAATCCCGCACCTTTATTGAGGGCGAGCAAACAACTTCAAGAATTATTTTATCAATTGATTTTTTAATTACTTCCGGTTCGTCCAACATTAATATTTTACCCTTGTTCATTAAAGCCACTCTGCTGCATCTTTCTGCTTCGTCCAAATAGGGGGTTGTCATCATTATTGTAATCCCTTGACGAAGCAGTTCGGCTAAAATTTTCCAGAAGTCCCTGCGTGAAAGCGGGTCAACGCCGGTAGTTGGTTCGTCCAAAAACAAAATTTCGGGATTGTGAATCAAGCAACAAGCAAGCGCCAACTTTTGTTTCATTCCGCCGGAAAGGTTTTCAGCCAAACGACTACGGAACGGTTTCAAGCGTGTGAACTCCAACAGTTCGTTTCTTCTTTCCTTAAAGTTGCGCACGTCGTGAATTTCCGCAAAAAACTCGATGTTCTCATCCACGCTTAAATCTTCGTAAAGGCTGAAACGCTGGGACAAATAACCTATTTTACTTTGAACCTCAGAACGGTTTTCGATAACATTTTTGCCGAAGAGTTTAACACTGCCGGCAGTGGGATTCAGCAAACCGCACAAAGACTTTACCGTCGTGGTTTTGCCGGCACCGTCAGGTCCAACCAATCCGAACATTTCACCTCTTTTAATTGAGAAAGAAATTCCGTCAACCGCCGTAAGCGAACCGAAAGTTTTGGAAAAATTATTTATTTGAATTATTTCTTCCATTTAAATTATTTGCTTTTCAGTTCTAATTTTACATCAACAGGCATGCCTGATTTTAACTCGAGATTAGGATTTTCAGCTACAATTTTCACCTCAAAGACAAGTTTAACCCGTTCTTCTTTGGTCTGAATTGTTTTGGGAGTAAACTCTGCTTTTGGTGAAATGTAAGTAACTTTCCCTCTGAAATATTTCTCCTTGAAAGAATCGGAAAAAATTTCCGCCTCTTGTCCCGGCTTAATTTTTCCCAACTGAGTCTCCGGAATGTAAATTTTAATCTTCGGCTTTGCCAAGTTTTCCACTTTGAATATGCTTCCGAAAGGTAAAACGTTTTCACCTTCCTTGTAGTAAATTTTTGAAATTATTCCGTTCTCAGGGGAGGTAATTACAGCATCTTTTAAATTTTGTTTTAAGATTTCCAATTGCGCTTCAGCTGCTTTTACGTTAGCCTTCGCTTGTTGAATTTCTTCGGGGCGGAAAAGATTTTTAATTTTTCGCAATGCGATTTCTGACTGCTTTAATCGCGAAGTGGCGATTTCGTACTTCGTTTTAATATCGTCGAATTTATTTTGAGGAATACTTTTTTCTCTAAGTAAGTTTTTTGCTCTTTTGAACTCTTTTGCAGCCAGACCATACGAAAGTTTAGCCTGCTTTAAATTTTCTTTTGCCTGAATCAAGTCTTCTTTCCTGGCACCTTTTACCATTAAAGTCAACTTGTCTTTCGCTGCCGAGAGAGCTGCCAGGGACTTTTCAAATTGAAGCTCTGTGATTTTAGTGTCTAATATTGCTACCGTGTCTCCCTTCTTAATTAAGTCTCCTTCGGCTTTTAATAATTTTTCGAGGGTACCCCCGACTTTTGCCGAGACTGTTACCTCGCGGGCTTCGACAGTACCGGATTTTGTAATCACATTGTCGGAACCATTATTTGAGCAAGCGGACAACGTTAGCAAAGAGAGAAATAAAATAATTAACTTTTTCATACCGTGCCTTTCTTGGTTTGTTTAAAGACTCTTCTGCCCTTTTTAGTTAAAATTCCTGCTATTAAAATTTCAAGTGTCAAATTAAGTGCTGTTTGAAAAGAGAGATTATTATTAATAATAAACTCGGGGTTCATCACTCCCTCAACCGAAGAGAGTAGAATCGAAAGAATTATTACATTGGGTTTGTCAATGATTAAACCTTCTTCTTTTCCCTGGTTTAGTAGTGTGTTCATATTTTTCTGAATATTTTCCCTTCTGAATTGTTCGATGTTTGCCCACAGTTCAGGTGAAAATGTTTTTAAATCTTCTAACCATTCGGGAGTTATTTTCCGGAGCCGGTTGCCAATTAGCTGTCCGAAGGAGTAGAACTTTTCAACGGCATTTTTGTTCGAGCTAAGTATTTCCGCAATTTGAACCGATATTTGTTCTTTAATACCGTTAACAATTTCGGAAAGCAAAGACTTTTTAGTTGGGAAAAATTTGTAAATTGTTTTTTTGCTTATTCGAAGACGTTTGGCAATTTCATCGACATTCGTTTTCTTAAATCCGTATTTTGTAAATTGGTCTTCAGCAACAGTTAAAATTATTTTTTTCTTATCTTCATCCATTGGAAACTCAAATAGTTTATTTGGTTTCCCAAAGTTAAGCAGGGAAACCATAAAAACCAAATTCGTTTACTAAGGTTTTTTAAGCCGGGAAAATTTTCACAAAATAATTGAAATGATGGAAGATTAATATCTGCAGGGGGGTGTCTAAAAAGTAAGCCTGTCATTTCGACCCCCGATTTATCGGGGGGCCTGTCCCGCCAAAGGCGGGGAGAAATCTTTGAAAAAAATTGCGGAAGTTGTCGCTACAACGTATAAGTCTTTATAACGGTTGATTGCGGCTTGCCTTAGATGAACGTAGATTATTCGGTTTCAATCGATAGAACCTTCGAGAGCCCAATTCTTATTTCATTCATATGGCGGCAAGCCGCAATTATGAATGATGAACCTGCCTGCCGGTAGGCAAGTTTTGAATTATGAATTAAAAACTTTACTGTAAAAATTTCTTGACAAAAAAAAGATTTGAGCGACAATACTATAGTATTTTCTGAAATGGTGCCGATCTTTTTTACAAATCTTTTTTGAGAGATAGATCTGACTTGAAAACAATCTGCTGCAGAAATTTTTTCCAATCTGTTTTTTGAATTGGGTTTAATCTTGATCATCCAAGGAGCAATCAAATATCTGTCTTTCCAGTCAGTTAATGGGACAATTATTTTTAATGGGAGTTTCCCAAGTGAATTGTAATTTACAATTATAGCCGGTCTGGTTTTCTTAATTTATGCCCCGATTGTGGGATCAAGATTGATCAACCAGATTTCATTTTGCTTCATAAAATTATTCAAAATCTAAGTTTGTAAAAGCAATGAGATTTTCATCGTTATTATAGTCATCAAG
>WFQV01000357.1 GCA_015486905.1 Melioribacteraceae bacterium
AATCTCAAAATTTCTTTTTTAAACAGAATCAGAATATTCTTCAATCTCTCAATTTCCTCCCGGTTAAAAACAAGAAAACATCTTCCAATGAAGCGCGGCTTATTTCTACCGAGTCGTCGGGAATATTTAATTCTTGAAATTTTGTAAAGAGGAGTGCGTACTTTTTAAATTCTCCCTTCGGAATTAACTCCAAGTAAAATTCGGTCTCGTTAATAAGTCCCATTCCCTTAAGCCCTTCAATTTTAGAGAGCGTAAAATCGTTTTTTACAATTTTAACCGTTTCTTTCTTTTCAAGCAGATTTGTAAGCTCATTCAAATTTCCCTCGGCAATTATTTCGCCGTAATCTATTATTGCCATCCGGTCGCAAAGTTGTTCGGCTTCTTCCATGTAATGGGTCGTGTAAATTATTGTCTTACCTTCTTCCTTATTCAGTCTTCTTAACATTTCAAAGATTGCGTTACGGGATTGCGGGTCAACTCCAACGGTAGGTTCGTCGCAGAGGATTATTTCCGGGTCGTGCAAAACACTGCAAGCGATATTCAACCTCCTTTTCATTCCGCCGGAGTAAGTCTTTACAACGTCTCTCTGTCTGCCGGATAACCCCACAAGCTCCAACGCCCAATCGATTTTTTTATTTAATTCTTTTTTACCTACACCGTAAAGCTCACCGAAAATTTTCAAATTTGTCAAAGCCGGAAGCTCTTGGTAAAGAGCAATTTCCTGAGGTACGTAGCCGAACTTTTTTTTCATTTTCAAATTATCGTAAATAAGGGGTTCGTTGTCAATCGAAACATGCCCGGCATCGGGAGTGAGAAAACCGATAATAATATTCAGCAAGGTTGTTTTACCGGCTCCGTTTGGTCCTAAAAGTCCGAAGAAACTTCCTTTCTCAATCTTTAGGTCAATTCCTTTTAACGCTTGAACCTTGTCGAAATTTTTTACTACACTGCTAATTTGAAGCATAAATTATCTTTGTGAAATATTAAGAACAAACTAAAAAACCTTTGTCCAAATTTTGTTAATTTTAATTTCTTAATTTTCATCTGTTTATATTTTTATTTTTGAATAGATGAGATTTCTCTCCCCGATAAATCGGGGGTCGAAATGACAATTTACTTTTTCTGTCATATCGATCCCCGACGTGTCGGGGAGAGATATCTCGTAGTTTATAATCATTCTCTTGTGTTTTTAAAATCAATAATGTCTGTTTCATGAGTCTATTCTAAAAGTCGAATCGGTTATTGCTTCCCCCGCATTCTGCGGAGTTCCAATGACTTTTTAATTTTTTAGAATAAACTTTTTAATGCAAAAAATATTTTTTCAATAAGCGAAAATACGAAATTTTGACTCCATTAGAAGCATTAGAAAATTATTTCGGTTACCATTCCTTTCGCCCGGGGCAGGAAGAAATCATTCGAACAATTCTTGCCGGCAGGAACGTTTTAGCCGTTTTGCCAACCGGTGCGGGAAAGTCCCTTTGTTACCAAATACCTGCAATAATCAGCGACGGACTTTCGATTGTAATTTCTCCCCTAATCGCATTAATGAAAGACCAGGTAGATTCATTAAATAAAAAGAACAAAATTGCCGCTTATTTGAACAGCACTTTAGACTACCGAGAGGAGCAAAAAGTTCTGTTTGATGTCGGAGAAAATAAATTTAAACTTCTTTACGTCTCGCCCGAAAAGTTAAACAACGTTAATTTCATCGAGCAGTTAAAAAAAATCAAACCGCAAAGAATATTTGTGGACGAAGCACATTGCATCAGCGAGTGGGGGATGGATTTCCGTCCCAGCTACAGACGCATTAAGGATATTTCGGAAATTTTGGGAATAGAAAATATTTCCGCTTTCACTGCAACCGCTACACCGGAAGTACGAAAAGACATCCTGGAACAATTAAATCTTAAAGACCCAAAAATATTCATCAGCGGTTTTGAACGTGAAAATCTTTATTTGAATGTAATCAGGACAAAACACAAAAAGGAAACCGTTCTTCAATTGTTGAACCGGTACGGTACGCCGGCTATTATTTACGCATCTACAAGAAGGAGTGCGGAGAGCATCGACAAATTTCTCAAAGCAAATAAAGTCAAAAGCTCTTATTACCATGCGGGATTAACAAACGAGTTAAGGCGGATAATTCAAGACGATTTCCTCAACGAAAGGATTGACGTAATCTGCGCCACGAACGCTTTCGGAATGGGAATCGATAAAGCTAACATCAGATTGGTAACTCATTACAATATGCCAGGCTCAATAGAGAATTACTACCAGGAAATAGGGCGCGCCGGAAGGGACGGTAAACCCGCACATGCTTACTTGCTCTTTAGTGAAAATGACGTTGGAATTCACGAGTATTTTATTGATTCGGCAAAGCCCGGCAGAGAAACGGTGGAAAAAGTTTACAATCTGTTAAACGGCTTTGCGGGAGTTGCCGAAGGCGGAAAATACGAAAAGGAGATCCCGCTTGACAACGAGCTTAAACAGTTCTTTCACATCAACGGAATAAAATCGAACGAGTTGAATTCTTCGTTGAACATTCTTTCGGAATCGGGATTTCTTGAAGTTTTTCCCAACAGGGAGCTTTCGGCAAAAATAAAAATTCTCCTCTCCCCTCTCGAAGTGAAAAACTACGTTCAAAAATTAGCTCTCGGATTGGACAAAGACATTCTTCTTCAACTTGTAAAAATTTACAGCGGGTCGGTTTTTCAATCCGAAGTTTCCGTCAACCCGGCACACTTGAGCAAAGTGCTTGACGTTTCGGAAGAAAAATTACTCGAACATTTTCAACTCTTGTTTGAAAAAGGGATAATTGATTTTTCACTCCCGAAAGCTTCACACTTAATTCGTTTCAAAACCACACGTGTACATCCGGAATTTTTGAAACTCGATTATGAAAAAGCGGAAAAGGCTTACAAACATTCACGAGCCAAATTAGATTCGATGCTTGCTTACGTTTTCTCTAACGAATGCAGATTCCGCTTTGTATTGAATTATTTCGGTGAGAACGTTGAGGATTATTCCTGCGGTAGATGCGACAACTGTTTAAAGAAAAAAGAAACTTACGACGGCTCACAATATTTAGGCGAAATTATTCTGCGTGCCATTAATGAAAGCATTACCGGTTTGAGCAATACTCAACTTGTAAAAATTTTAAGGGGCAAATCAAGGAAATCCGACGAAAGGAATTTTTCGGTTTTCGGAATCTGCAAACATTATTCCGAAGAAGAAATTAAAGATACGGTTAATCTACTTACATCGAAAAGCCTAATTAGAAATTTTGAAAACGTTTTAATCCTAACCGAAAAGGGCAAGGAAAAACTCGCAGAGACTCAGGAAGAAGGACAAGCGAAACCGAGAGATAATAAAGACTACGAAAGGAAACTTGAACTGTTCAATTTACTTAGAAATATTCGCGCTCAAGCGGCAAAGAAATTCTACCAAACTCCGCAGTTAATTTGCCGTGACGAAACACTGAGAAAAATTTCTGAAGCCGAGCCGACATCCGTTATTCAACTATTTTCGATTAAAGGCGTGAACGAAAGAATGGTAAATAAAGTAGGAGAAGAATTCGTAGAGGCGATTAAAAATTTCAAGCAGGAAAAGGAATCGGAAAAGATAACGCAGGATATTCCCACAAACTTGAGACAAATTTTGGAATTAATCGAAAAGGGCTATTCTTTAACTGAAATTTCTTCCCTGATGCGCTTACCCGAAGCGGTGATTTCCATTCAAATTGAAACTCTAATCAAGTACAAAAAGGAGCTTGACATTTCAAAATTAATTCCCGCCGAAAGAATAATGAAAATTAAGAATTTGATTGAATCCGGTTTCGGTGATTTAAAAGAATTAAAAAGCGAGTTGCCTCATGATTACACTTACGCCGAACTGAGGGTTGTAAAAGCAAAATACGAAGCTAACGATGAGCTGTCTTTCTGAGGGAGTCCAAAACAAAATTTGCAACTTTGAAAAATTCGTTCCACGCCTTTTTATCCGCCGGTATTTTCTCCATTGTTTTCGCCAACTCGGATTCTTTTAATCCGTATTTTTTCAAAACGGCTTTTTTGTGAGCTTCAATCGAATCCGGTTTGCCTCTGTAGAGTTCTTCGTTAAAAGTAATTTCAGCATAGGCGCGTGCTATTTTTTCCGTAGGCAGGTTGCTTTTGCCCGAACATGCAAAAAGCAAAAACAATACTGTTGAAAAAGCAAGAACCTTATTTACGTTTACTGGCTTCAAATAGAATCCTCTTTTCCTCTTCCGTTAAACTTTGGTAACCGCCGGCGCTGATTTTGTCTAAGATTCTGTCAATCTCTTCCTGGTCAATTTCGGATTTTTCTTTGTCGTTAATTTCGTAATAATCTGCGTCGATAATCGAATCGCCTTTGGTGTGAAACGGTCTTCTGAAATTTCCTTCCCGCTTTTTGATTTTCGGTTTGCGTTTGAAAGCATCCCGGAACAAATCGAAGAATTTGTTAAAGTTGATTCCATGCCGCCTGTCGTACATAATGAAAAGGAATCCGACGGTAGCGCCGCCCAAATGTGCAAGGTGTGCAATCGGTTCGCCAGGGTTACCAACTGAAAGATATTCGATTATGATTAAGAACCCGATTAAATATTTCGCCTTCATAGGAATAGGCGGGAAAAGCAGAAAGATGTAACGGTCGGGGAAAGTCATTCCGAAAGCAACCATAACACCGAAAATACTTGCCGAAGCACCGATTGTAAAAGCTGCGTAATGACCCAAAAGAGGTGAGATTAATATTTGCGACAATCCGCCGCCAATTCCGCAGGACAGGTAATAAATTAAGAATTTTTTACTTCCCCACAAATTTTCTATTTCCATGCCGAACATCCAAAGCATCAGCATATTAAAGAATATGTGCCAAAATCCGCCGTGCATAAATTGGTAAGTAATTAACTGCCAGACTTGGAAGTTGAAAGAATTCCCTAACATATCCACCCCGCCAATCGGATTCAATGCAAAATATCTGTCGAGGATATAAGTGCCGGGGATGCCTCCGAAGTAAATGTTCTCGAAAAGGAATTGAATAATAAACACGACAATATTTATTATTAAAATATCTTTAATCATCGGCGGGAGGAAAGAAAAGCCGTGTAATCCGCTCCCCTTGCGATAATAATCTCTGTCTCTAAATCCCATAATAAATTCTCTGATTAAAAAACCGTTATTTTATCTGTTTTGTTTCCTAATTGCAATGAAGGATAAAACGTTTAATTAGACTAACTTTTAGTAAAAAAGTTTCGAATAAAAGTAAGCAAAACACTCTTCAAATCAAAAAGCCGACTCTAAAAAAGCCAACCCAAAAGTTAGTTAAAAAATTAAAATGTGCGATTTTCCGATTTATTAAGCATCGTTTAACGCTGCAACGCCCGGAAGAATTTTCCCTTCTAAAAATTCGAGTGAAGCACCGCCGCCCGTGGAAACATGCGAAACTCGATCTTCGAGTCCTGCCTTTTTAATTGCCGCAGCCGAATCTCCCCCGCCGATTATCGTAACAGCACCTTCCAAAGTAGCTTCTGCCAAAGCTTGTGCAATTGCATTTGTGCCTTCCGCGAAGTTGTCAAATTCGAAAACGCCCATTGGACCATTCCAGACGACTGTTTTGCTTCTTAAAATTTCTTCCTTAAAAATTCTAATTGTTTTCGGCCCGATGTCCATTCCTATTTTGTCTTCGGGAATCAAATCCACGTCAACTATTTCCTTTGGCGAATCGTTTGAAAATTCTTCCGCTACAGCTACGTCAATGGGCAGCAAAAATTGAACGTTAGACGATTCAGCCTTTTTAAGTATCTGTTTTGCCAGAGGGATTTTTTCTTCTTCCAACAAAGATTTTCCAATATTGTAATCCATTGCGTTGAGGAATGTAAAAGCCATTCCGCCGCCGATTATTAGCGTATCGACTTTCTTAAAAAGATTTTCAATTACGTCAATTTTACCGGATATTTTTGCGCCACCTAAGATTGCTGTAAAAGGACGGGTAGGATTTGCAATAGCGTTTCCGAGATAATCCAATTCCTTCTGCATTAAATAGCCCGCCACACAAGTGTCGATGAACCGGGTAACGCCTACCGTAGAAGCGTGAGCGCGATGTGCCGTTCCGAAAGCATCGTTAACGTAAATATCGCCCAACGAAGCCAACTGCTTTGCAAATTCGGAATCGTTGTCCGTTTCTTCTTTGTGAAAGCGGAGATTTTCAAGTAACAAGACATCCCCTTCTTTTAATTCATTTACTTCTTTCTCAACTTCTGCACCAATGCAATCCTTTGCAAATTTTACTTCTCTATTTAAAAGTTCACCCAATCTTTTAGCAACGGGTGCCAAACTCATTTCGGGCACAACCTTTCCTTTGGGTCTTCCCAAATGGCTCATTAAAATTAATTTACCGCCTTTCTCCAAAATTCTCTCAATTGTCGGTAGTGCTGCGGTGATTCTTCTGTCGTCGGTAATGTTTTGGTTCTCATCCAAAGGAACGTTAAAATCCGCTCTCATTAATATTTTTTTGCCTTCCAATTGAACGTCGTCTATTGTCAACTTATTCATTTTCGCACCTTATTATTATTAAAAAGAAGGGGCGAAAAGAACTCGCCCCGTCCTAAATTTTCTATTCTGCTATTTTCTTCAAGAGGTCAACTACTCGGCAGGAATAACCCCACTCGTTGTCGTACCAGGAAATCGCTTTAACCATATTGCCGTCCATTACCATTGTAGAAAGGCTGTCGAAAATGCTTGAATGCGAGTTATCGATAATGTCCTTTGAAACAAGGGGCTCATCGGAATATTCCAAAATTCCTTTCAGTTCATTTTCGGCGGCTTTTTTAAATGCTTCGTTAACTTCTTCGATCGTAACGTTTTTCTTTAAAGTTGCAGTAAAGTCGGTAATCGCACCGTCGGAAACGGGAACTCTTAATGAATAGCCGTTTAACTTACCGTCCAATTCCGGGATTACTTTGCCAACTGCAATTGCTGCGCCGGTTGTTGTGGGAATAATATTTTCAGCAGCTGCACGCGCCCTTCGCAAGTCCTTGTGTGGTAAGTCCAAAAGTCTTTGGTCGTTAGTGTAAGCGTGGACAGTAACCATTAAACCTCTTTCAACGCCAAAGTAGTCGTTAAGCACTTTTACCATTGGTGCAAAGCAGTTTGTGGTACATGAAGCGTTTGAAATCACTTGTTCGTTGCCTGTCAATGTGTTGTCGTTAACGCCCAAAACAATGGTTGCGTCAACTTCACCCTTTGCCGGGACTGTTAATATTACTTTTTTTGCTCCGGCTTCGATGTGCTTCATTGCCAAATCTTTTGTTCTGAAAACGCCGGTTGATTCAATCACGTAATCGGCGCCTAATTCTTTCCATTTTAAATTTGCCGGGTCCCTCTCCGCTGTAATTTTGATCTTCTGTCCGTTGACCACAATTGAATCTTCTTCCGCGTAAACTTCGCCCTCGAATTTACCGTGCACCGAGTCATATTTTAACAGATGTGCTAATGTTTTGGTATCCATTAAATCGTTAATGCCTACAAATTCAATTCCGCCCAATTGTAATGAACGACGGAAAACAAATCTGCCTATTCTACCGAATCCGTTTATACCTACTTTTATCGCCATTTTTTTACTCCTAATTAATTGAAATAAAATTGGTTTTAAATTTACTTCTATTCTGATTTTATTTCAATTATTTAACGTTTATTTTAGAATTATTTTTTAGAAAGAGCAAGAGTAACGAGTGATAGGACGCTGATTGTACAATAGAACACGGATGACACGGATTGTTGCGGGATTTTCACGGATGGAATGGGACGCTGATTGGTCATGATGAGTTATGATTCTCGCTGATTGGACAATCAAAAATTAGAAA
>WFQV01000358.1 GCA_015486905.1 Melioribacteraceae bacterium
ATCCAATCATCCTTATCGCGGCAAAGCCGGCAATAAATTTCCAAATTTCAATCATTACGAAAAGTTTAAAATATTTTGACAAAAAAAAAGATTTGATTGAGGATACTATTAAGCCCTTTTGAAGATGTTCATTTTTCAAACCTATTCACCCTTTCCCTCCTTCCATGCAAGGTTTTCGATTTTGCAAGAACCAACTTAAACCACTTCAGTAAGCATCTTTCCATTTTCAACTTTTCAACTAATAATAAGACTAACTTCTTACCTCTTGCGTCTCGCGTTTAACCATTTATTATTTCTTGTTTCTTATTTTTTTTATTTTTTGCTACCGATTTTAAACCTGTACTTCTCTGAAACTTGTACCGAGATTATACAAAATCCCTTTACTCAAAAATTGAAAAAGGAATTTTATTTTCATATTTTTCGAGACTATGTCAAAAAATATAATCATTGCAATAGATGGTCCCGCCGCATCGGGTAAAAGTACAGCGGCAAAGAGGCTTGCGAAAGCTCTCGGTTTCCTTTATTTGGACACGGGAGCAATGTACAGAGCCATTACTTACGCAGTAATTAAGAATAATATTTTTAATGATTTGGCAAAGATTTTTGAGCTTGTAAAGAACATTGAACTACGTTTAAAATACGAAAACGGTTTAACGAGGGTTTTCATCAACTCAGATGAAGTTACCGATTATATTCGCACTCCGGAGGTCAGCGGTAAAGTGAGTGAAATCAGCCGCATTCCCGAAGTAAGAGAGGAGATGGTGAGGCTACAAAGGAAAATTGCCGCGCAGGGAAATTTAGTTGCCGAAGGGAGGGACATCACAACCGTCGTCTTTCCATCGGCGGACGTAAAAATATTTATGACCGCTTCTTTGGATGAACGGGCAAAGCGTAGATACAAAGAACATCTTGAACAAGGTGATGCCATAACGTTCGAAGAAGTAAAAGAAAATTTAATTAAAAGAGATAAAATTGACAGCAGTAGGGAAGTCAGCCCGTTGAAAAAAGCTGACGACGCAATAGAATTGGACACAACCAACTTGAGCGTGGATGAAGAACTGCAAAAGATGGTTGACTTGGTAAATAATGCAAGAGAATAAATTTTCAGACCGTCGGGAATATGTTTAACCAAAATCTGCGTGATTCGATTTTTTAGACGGTCGGAATCGGAGAGCGCAAAAATATTTATTTTTAGGAGGATTAATGTCCGATAACGAAAAAAAGGCTGTGGATAAAGAATTGTTGGAAAAGCCAAAATTTATTAATGCTGAAGAATATTCCGGTGAGGAACTTCAAGAATTAGCTAAGATGTACGATGAGTCTTTTCGCGACATCAAGGAAGGAGAAATTATTCAAGGTAAAATTGTTGGAGTTAATGACGATAACGTAATAATTGACGTTGGATTCAAATCCGACGGCTCAATCCCGAAATCAGAATTTGTTTCCACCGAAGAAATTAAAATCGGTGCGGAAGTTGACATTGTGATTGAAAGCGTTGAAGACGAAGAAGGCAACCTGGTGCTAAGTAAAAAGCGTGCCGACTTCCTTAAAATTTGGGAAAAGATTATTCAAGCTTACGAAAACGATGAGGTTCTTACAGGTAAAATATTGCGTAGAATTAAAGGCGGAATGGTTGTGGACTTAATGGGAATAGAAGCCTTCCTGCCCGGTTCACAAATTGATATCCGTCCCGTCAGGGATTTTGATGCTTTCGTCGGTCAAACGATGGACTTCAAAATTGTTAAGATTAATATTCCAACCGAGAATGTTGTTGTTTCCCACAAAGTTCTTATTGAGGAAACAATTGCAGACCAGCGCAAAGAGATTCTCGAGAGCTTGGAACCGGGGCAAATATTGGAAGGCACCGTAAAAGCCATTACCGATTTTGGCGTGTTTGTTGACCTCGGCGGTGTTGATGGTTTAATTCACATTACGGATTTAAGCTGGGGGAGAATTAAACACCCGAGCGAAGTTGTTAAACTCGATGAGAAAATAAAAGTTGTTGTTACGGATTACGACATGGAAAAGAAGAGAATTTCTCTGAGTCTCAAACAGCTGCAAAAACACCCGTGGGAAGATATTGACGAGAAATACCACGTCGGCGATAAGGTCTCCGGGCGTGTGGTATCTCTAACCGATTACGGTGCATTCATTGAAATCGAGAAAGGGATTGAAGGATTGATTCACATCTCCGAGATGAGTTGGACAAAGCACATCAGCCATCCCTCGCAGTTCGTTTCTATGGGACAAATTGTCGATGCCGTTATTCTTAGTTTGGATAAGGAAGAGAAAAAAATCTCTCTCGGAATGAAACAATTAACTCCCGACCCGTGGGAAGAGCTAATGAAAAAATATCCCGTTGGTTCCAAACACACTGGTGTTGTTCGTAATTTAACAAACTTCGGAGTTTTTGTTGAACTCGAACCAGGCATTGACGGTCTCGTTCACATCTCCGACCTTTCTTGGACGAAGAAAGTCCGCCATCCCGGTGAAATAGTTAAAAAAGGTGAAGAGCTTGAAGTGGTTGTATTAGGTGTTGATACCGAGCAGAGAAAAATATCCCTCGGTCACAAACAGGTCAATGAAAATCCATGGGATTCTTTCGGTGATATTTACGCCGTCGGTTCCGAGGTGGAAGGAAAAGTAGTTAGGATAATCGAGAAAGGTTTAATCGTTGAACTTCCTCAGGAAGTTGACGGTTTCGTACCAATTTCTCAACTATCTACTGCGAAGATTAAAAATCTTTCTTATTGCTTTCCCGTTGATACTGTGCTTTCATTGAAGGTTGTGGAATTCGACAAAGAGAACAAGAAAATAGTTCTTAGTTCTTTGGCGGCTCTTAGAGAAAAATCGGACGAAGAAATTGTTGAATATATTCGCCGACACAAATTAGACAAAGTGACGGTTAACAATATTCACAATGCTGATTTAGGCAAGTTTGATTCTTCAATATTTAACGAATTATTTGAAGAAAGAAGAAGTCACAATGTAACTGCGGCTAAGAAGGAAAAGCCCAAAGCCGAAGTTAAAGTCGAAGAAACGAAAGTCGAAGAAAAGTCCGATGAACCCAAGGCGGAAGAGAAATCTGCAGAGGTTAAAAATGAAAAGGCTGAAGTAAAAACCGAAGAGCCTAAGGACGAGGAAAAAGCCGAAGAAGTAAAATCCGGAGAAACTCCCGAGGGACCAAAGGTTAAGAAAACCGAGGTTAAAGTCAGGGAAGAAAAATCGGAAGAAGCAAATTCCGAGGAAGTCAAGGAATCCAAAATCACCGAACAACCCGAAGCCGAAATAAAAGAAGACGGCAAGAAGGAAAGTTCCGATGAGACCGAAGAATCTAAGGAAAAAACGGAAGAAGATAAAGAAAAGAAATCCGAATAATAAATAATCTTCAATGGCTGTTTTCAAATGCTTTAACGAGCGTTGAACTCAGCCCTTTTTATTTTATGAAAAAGACAGTCGCATTTCATACCGTAGGATGTAAATTAAACTTTGCCGAAACGAACGCAATCGGCGAGGAATTTCTGCGCCGCGGATACGAAATTGTTGACTTCAATCAAAATGCGGATGTTTACGTTATTAACACTTGCTCGGTTACCGAAAATGCCGAAAGGGAGTGCCGTCAAATAGTAAGAAGAGCTTTACGTCAAAACTCAAACGCCTTTGTTGCCGTTACTGGCTGCTATGCACAACTCCGCCCTCAAGAGCTTGTCTCTATTGAAGGCGTGGATGTTGTACTCGGCGCCGATGAAAAATTCGAACTTTTTAATAAATTTAATTTTCTCACAAAACAAAACCCCTCTTCCGTTTTCGTTTCACCAATTGAAGAAGTAAGTAATTTTCACTCCGCTTTCTCAGTC
>WFQV01000359.1 GCA_015486905.1 Melioribacteraceae bacterium
CGATTTTGCTTGTCTTCAGCGTTCAAATGGTTGAGTTCGAATCGTTTAAAATTCCGATTGTTATTATGACCATTGCCTTGCTTTCGCTTGCCGGAGTTTTCTTTCTGCTCTGGCTTACAAATGTTGCTCTGAATATTTCTTCGATGATGGGAATGATAATGATAATAGGCATCGTGGGAGAAAACGCTATATTTTTAATCCATTACATTCAGCTTTTCCGTAAGGAAGAAATGGGCTTAAAAGATGCTTTGATCGAAGCGGGCAAAGTAAGACTCCGCCCTATTTTTATGACGACATTTGCAGCGGTCTTGGCGTTAATGCCGTTGGCGTTGGGAATAGGCGCCGGAGCACAAATGCAGCAGCCGCTTGCTGTTGCGGTAATCGGTGGATTTTCATTATCGGCATTTTTGCTCTTGTTTCTTTTACCGGTGTTTTTTTAACTCTTTCCAGAAACGAATGATTGGCTGCATGGTTGCATAAATGGATGGTTGGATGATCCGACTTGCCCAACATTTAGGGGAATTTCTCTCAGCGACTGAACAGGGCTTTTTGAACAACCCCAAAAGAACCAAATATTTATTAGCCCCATTGGAGTTTACTCCGCCTTGGCTAAGGACATCTTGTTAGCCACGGGCTTTATTCCGCTGTCTCGAAAAGCAAAACATTCGAAGAAAAAAAATCAATAAAAATATTTTGCCACCTATTTTAAACCTGTACCATAGAAACTTGTGTAAAATACCCCCCAAACCCAAATAGCTAAGCCCGTTTTTTAGCAATTTCTCCGTAACTTCGCACTTCCTCAAAAATTGTGTAAACTTTTCCAAAAATTATGTAACGCAAAAGAATTGCTTATTCATATTTTGCATTCGAAAAAATGAAATAACATGACTAAAACCGGATTAAACATATCGAAGAATTGGAAGAAGAAAGCGACATTGCTTTTATTGTTGAACTTTCTACTTTCGCCTTTTGTACTTCCTGCACAAACGGCAGCAAAACACAAAACTTGCCGAATGGAAACAAGAAGCGCGCAGATGAGTACGGAGAATTCTTTTAATTCGAATACCCTCCACTCGCAAACACACAGTTGTGCACAAAAGGAATCAAAAAATGAAAAATCCGGTTGCGATGCAAATACGATGCTTAAACATTGCAAAAACATGGAATTAAAATCAAGCGTTATTTCCGCGCTTGGCAACAACTTTCAGATGAATATTTACTCGTTGATTGTAAAAAATATTAACCGGGCTAACCTTACGGAAGAAAGGGTGGTTAATAATCCCTTTCCCCTTAAAACGCAAGGTGTTCTCCCTCTTTACATTACAGGCAGCTCGCTGCTTTTGTAGAATTCCCTTTCGAATACTTATCGTATTCGCACGCCAAAAGAATTACATTAACCATAAAACTAATTTTACGAGGAAAAGATGAACTCGAAAACCATGCTGTTAACATTATTGATGATGTTCACAATATTAAACTTAAATGCACAACGTAAATACCGGTCGCTTGAAGATTTGGTTGCCGAGGCTGTTCGTGTAAACCCGAAAATAAAAGCCTTAAATGCAAAACTTAAAATTGCGGCTAATGAAATAGAAATCAATACAAATTTGCCCGATCCGGTTTTAACCATAGGAGCTGTGAATCTCCCAACAAATTCATTTTCGTTTACGCAGGAGCCAATGACGGGAAAGATTATCGGATTAAGCCAGAAAGTACCTTTCCCCGGAGCTTTGAGCGCCGCAGCGGATGTGAAATCGGTCGACACATTAATTGTTTGGCAGGAAATTGCCGACTTAAAAAACAAAATCAAAAACGAAGTATCCGAATTATATTTTAAACTGCAGTTAAAGCGGGAAGAACTCTCCCTTGCAAAGAGCAGTCTTTCACTTTTAGAGCAAATATCTAAAGTTGTAAAACGAAAATATGAAGTTGGAACTGCCGGATTGCAAAACATAATCAGTGTGGAAGTACAGATAACACGGGTTAAAGATAAAATTGAAATTCTAAAAGGTAATGAAAAATCTATTATTGCACAGTTGAATGCCTACCTTTTGAGAACAGACAATTCCGCAATTTCAACTTCGCCGATTGAAAAAATCAGCAAGCTCAATGTTAACACCGAAGGGCTTCTTTTGACTGCAGAGCAAAACAGACCCGCACTTAAAAGCATCGAACTTTTAAAAAGCAAAGCCGGTTTAATGGAAAAGCAGGCGGAATATTCCTTTTACCCGAACTTCAAATTCGGTGTGCAATACACACAGCGGGACTACAGCGGAGTAACGGGAAAGAATTACCATGATTTGGTTTCCTTTGTGGTGGGAATTACACTTCCGATTAATTACGGCGGGAACAAAACTGCTAAAATTGAAAAGGCAAAATATTTGCAACAACTTTACGGCGAGCAATTTAATACTTCCTTGCAGATTTTGCAGCAATCATTCGGTAAAATAAATGCAAAGCTCTCCGAACTTGCAGCGAGGGAAAAATTAATTGTGTCTTCACTTCTTCCCCAAGCCGAGGAAGCATACAAATCTTCCATTGCGGATTACCAAGTCGGTAAAATCGATTTCGCAAATGTTATTAAGGCGGAAAACGATATTATTAAAATTAACACCGAGCTGGCTAAAGTAAGAACGGACTACCGGACATTGATTGCAAAACTTGAGTTCCTTTCCGGCACTGATTTTAACAAATTTTCAAAATAATGATTTACGGAGACTAAAAAGATGACTAAGAAATTTATTACTTACACGGTTTTAATTATTATCGGAGCTTTAATAGGAAGCGGGGGATTTTATTTATTTGCCGGCGGAAACGCCACTACCGCAACTAACTCGGCAACAGCATCAACGGAAAGTAAATCCAACGGGAAAAAGATTCTTTACTGGCGCGCTCCGATGAACCCGAAAGAAATTTACAACCATCCGGGAAAATCCAATATGGGAATGGACCTTGTTCCGGTTTACGCCGACGATTCCGGCGAAAGCGGCGTGGTTTCAATCAGCCCTGTAATGCAGCAGAACATGAATGTAAAAATTGAAACCGTAAAAAAGGGAACTTTAAAACCGGAAGTTTTCACGAACGGAATTCTACAAGCGGACGAACAGCGGGAATATGTTGCCACAACCAAAATTTCGGGCTGGATTGACAAACTTTACATCAACTACACAGGACAAAAAGTAAGGAAAGGCGATAAGCTGATTAGAATTTATTCGCCCGAACTCGTTGCAGCTCAGGAAGAATTTCTAACCGCTCTCTCTTACGACGGAGCTGTGAACAACTCAAGCAACAATTCAACGCTTATTAAAAACGCCATTAGAAAACTTCAATTGTTCGATGTTACCGACGCTGAAATCAACCGTTTAAAGGAGACTAAAAAAATTAACAAATATGTTACTCTGTATTCTCCAATTTCCGGAACGGTTATTTTTAAAGGTGTTGACGAAGGCGCAAAAATAAATCGCGGTACTCCGCTGCTGAAAGTTGCAGATTTGAGCAACCTCTGGATTCTTGCCGACATTTACGAATACGAAGCAAGTAAAATGAAACTCGGTTTACCGGCAGAAGTAACTTTTGATTATTTACCCGGTAAAGTATTCGAAGGGAAAGTATCTTTTATTTATCCTACCGTGGATACTAAAACCAGAACGTTGAAAGTAAGGTTGAACATTCCGAACAGAAGCGGCGAGTTGAAACCCGGAATGTTTGCCAATGTTGAAATAAAAACTAAAAGCGACGGCGTTTTCCCTCTCGTGCCTGAACAAGCAATTCTCAGAAGCGGAAGAGAGAATACTGTGGTAATTGCTCTCGGCAACGGAAAATTCAAACCTGCCGAAATTGAGCTTGGCGAATATGCCGACGGTTATTATCAAGTTCTTAAAGGTCTTACTGCAAATACGAAGATAGTTACTTCGGGTCAGTTCCTAATTGATTCGGAATCAAATCTTCGCTCTTCGCTTGAAATGTTTAATCAAGCCGACAACGGCAAAACCGAAAAGAAAGATATGAAGAATATGAATATGAGCGAAAAAAACGCTACCCCAAAAGCAGAGAAAAAAGTAAAATCAGAGTTAATCAGAGAAGGTGTGATTGACGTTGAAGCTATTGACGTAAATAAAGACGGGAGACTTTTTCAGGACGTAATGGACTGGAACGTTATTTCGGACAAGCCGGGCAAATGCCCGCTCTGCGGTATGACGCTTCGTGAAATGACAATTGAACAAGTTAAAAAGAATCTAAAAGAAAATGGTTTTAAATACAAATAGAACGCAAATAATTGAATTTAATCGGCGTTCCATTAATCGGAGAATAAATTATGGTATCAACTGAAAATCAAAAAGACGGCTTAATCGCAAAAACGATTGAGTGGTCAATCAATAATAAGATAATGGTTATTATTTTAACTCTGGCATTAATCTTCGGAGGTATTTGGGCAATTAAAAATACAGCGATTGATGCAATACCGGACTTAAGTGATGTTCAGGTAATTATTTTTACCAAATATTCCGGACAAGGACCTCAAATAGTTGAGGATCAAGTCACATATCCCATAACCACCAAAATGCTTTCCGTTCCCGGCGCAGTCGATGTTCGAGGTTACTCCTTTTTCGGCTTCTCGATGGTTTACATCATTTTCGAGGACGGCACCGACTTGTATTGGGCGCGGAGCAGAGTGCTGGAATATCTAAGCTCGATGCAAAGTCAGCTTCCCAAAGGAGTTTCGCCGGAATTGGGACCCGACGCCACCGGACTTGGCTGGGTTTACGAGTATGTTTTAAAATCGAAAAAACGCTCCCTTGCCGAACTACGTTCAATCCAAGATTGGTTTCTGCGTTATGAATTAACCGCAGTTCCCGGCGTTGCGGAAGTTGCGAGTCTTGGCGGATTTGTAAAGCAATATCAAGTAAATGTTGACCCGATAAAACTTGCTTCTTACAACATCCCTCTTAAAAAAATTAAGATGGCTATTAAAAACAGCAATAACGACGTCGGCGGTAAACTAATGGAAATGGGCGAAAAAGAATTTATGGTTCGAGGTCTCGGCTACATTAAAGATAAAAAGGACTTGGAATCAATCGCCATCGGTGTGAACAAAGATACCGGCACTCCGGTTTATCTCAGAGATGTTGCAAATGTTGACATCGGCCCGGAAATACGGCGAGGGCTTGCCGACTGGAACGGCGAAGGGGAGGTTGTCGGCGGAGTTGTAATTCAGCGCTTCGGTGAGAACGGATTGAAAGTAATTGAAAGGGTCAAAAAGAAACTGGCCGAACTAAAAAAATCACTTCCTCCTGATGTTGAAATCGTAACTGCTTATGACAGGTCGCATTTAATTGAGAAAGCCGTGGATAATCTTAACGACAAGCTGTTGGAGGAAATCATCGTGGTTTCGTTGGTGATTTTCCTTTTCCTTCTTCACTTCAGAAGTTCGCTCGTTGCAATTTTCACTCTGCCCACGGCGGTTCTCGGAGCTTTAATCATCATGAAGATTCAGGGAATTAATGCCAACATTATGTCCCTCGGAGGTATTGCAATTGCAATCGGGGCGATGGTTGATGCGGCGATAATAATGGTGGAAAACACGCAGTCGCATGTGCTGCACAACCAGCTTAAGCCGAAGAACCAACAAAAGCCTCACTGGGCGGTTGTTCTGCAGGCTTCGAAGGAAGTCGGTCCTTCAATCTTTTTCTCGTTGCTGGTTATCGTTGTTTCGTTTCTGCCCGTGTTTACTCTGGAGCAGCAGGAAGGGAGATTATTCAAACCTCTTGCTTACACAAAATCGTATTCGATGGCGGTAGGTGCAATTCTTGCAATCACGATTGTTCCTATCCTTATGGGATTTTTTATTCGCGGTAAGATGAAAAAGGAAGAGGATAATCCCGTAACAAAATTCTTAATGAATATTTATCATCCCATTGTTGATTTTGTGATGAAAAAAAGATGGGCGGTTCTTGTTGCTGCGATACTTATTGTTGCCGCAACATTTTTCCCCTTTAAGAAACTCGGTTCGGAATTTATGCCCCCCCTGTACGAAGGCGATTTGCTCTACATGCCTACAACACTTCCGGGAATTTCAATTACCAAAGCGAGAGAGCTGCTGCAACAGACGGATAAAATAATTAAATCGTTTCCCGAGGTTGAATCGGTTTTGGGAAAAGTCGGGCGAGCGGAAACGGCAACCGATCCCGCTCCTCTTTCAATGATTGAAACTACAATTCGTCTGAAACCGCAAAGCGAATGGCCCGAGGGAATGACCCCGCAAAAGCTGGTTAACCAGCTGGACGCTGCAATTAAGATACCCGGACTGACAAACGCTTGGACAATGCCGATTAAAACAAGAATTGACATGCTCTCAACCGGAATTAAAACTCCCGTCGGTATTAAGATTGCCGGTCCCGATTTAAATGTTCTTGAAAAGATTGGCAAAGAGATTGAAAGAGTTATTAAAAAGATACCGGGAACACGTTCGGTTTACGCCGAACGAGCTGCCGGCGGGAATTACGTTGATTTCGATATTGACCGGAATGCAATTGCCCGCTACGGCTTAACCGTAGGTGATGTGCAGGATGTATTTATGTCGGCAGTTGGTGGAATGAACATAACCAAAACGGTTGAAGGTCTGGAGCGCTATCCGGTAAACTTAAGATACCAGCGGGATTACAGAAATAGTCTTGAAGATTTAAAGCGAGTATTGGTTCCGCTTCC
>WFQV01000360.1 GCA_015486905.1 Melioribacteraceae bacterium
CAAATAGGAAGAGCCCCAGGTGTAACCGCCGCCGAAAGCGGCAAGAATAAGTTTATCCCCTTTGTGTAATTTCCCATCACGGTACCACTCGGTTAAGCAAAGAGGAATTGTTGCACCTGTAGTGTTACCGTACTTCTGAATGTTAATCATTACTTTATCCGGTGTAATACCCATTCTCTTAGCCGTAGCGTCAATAATTCTAAGGTTTGCTTGATGCGGCACAAGGTAGGCAATGTCCTCACCCTTTAATCCGTGTTTTTCCATTATCTCAACCGAAATATCCGCCATTCCTTTTACCGCAACTTTAAATACCGCTTTACCGTCTTGGTAAATGTAATGCAATCTTTTGTCCACGGTTTCGTGAGAAGGAGGCATAGCGCTGCCACCGGCAGACATAATTAACGCCTCGCGCCCGCTGCCATCGCAATGGGAAAGGGAATCCTGCAAACCGTAATTTAAATCCTCAGTAGGTTCAAGCAATACTGCGGAAGCGGCATCACCGAAAAGGATACAAGTGTTTCTATCCGTGTAATCGGTTATTGAACTCATTTTATCAGCACCGATTACAACTACTTTTTTGTAATTCCCGCTTTCAATCAAACTCGAGCCTGTTTGTAATGCAAAAAGGAAGCCCGAGCAGCCGGCCGAAAGGTCGAAACCCCAAGCGTTCTTTGCACCTATATTGTCCTGCACCAGGCAGGCAGTTGCCGGAAAGAAATAATCCGGTGTTACCGTTGCAACAATTATTGCGTCTATTTCCTCGGGTTTCAAGCCTGTTGATTTCATCAAATCTTCAACGGCCTTAGTAGCCATATCGCTTGTTGCCCCGTTCTCCATAATTCTCCTTTCAACTATCCCTGTTCTTGTCCGAATCCACTCGTCGTTAGTATCGACAATAGATTCAAAATACTTGTTGTCAAGAACCTTGTCGGGAACGTACATTCCCACACCTGTAATTTTTGCGTTAAGCAACCTCTTTTTTTGTGCCATTTTTTAAAAAGACTCCTAAGCTAATTATTAAGTAAAGTGCATTTTTATTTGAAGGGAATTTTATTTTTTTAGTTTTTCCATCGCTTCGAAAATTTTCGCTACCAATCCGGCTTCCTGTGCGCTTGCCGCTTCATAAATCATATTTTTAATTCCCACCGGAGAGCTTGAACCGTGACCGATAATTGAAATGCCATTGATACCGAGCAGCGGTATTCCGCCGTAATAATTGGGGTCGGTATCGCTCAGAGCCTTTTTAACCGCAGACTTTGCAATTCCTATTTGAACCTTAGCAGCCAAACTTCTCTCCGAGTACTTTTTTAATTTTGTTTTTAGGAACGGCAAGACCGATTCTGCAAATTTCAGAATAATGTTACCCACGAATCCGTCACACACAACAATGTCAACAGTTCCTTTAAAAACATCCTTACCTTCGATATTTCCTTTAAAATTCAAATGTGAATTTTCCAACAATCTGAAAGCGTCGTAAGTAAGTTGTAGCCCTTTGGATTCTTCCTCACCGACGTTTATTAAACCTACCGTCGGATTTTCAACCTTTTGCACTTCTCTCATATAAACATCGGTCAAGGTAGCAAATTCCAACAAATGTTCGGCTTTCGAATCAACGAAAGCGCCGGAATCAGTAATTCTCGAAAGAGTCCCTTTTTCGGTTGGGATGGGTGCGGCAATAGTGGGGCGCGAAACACCTTTAATTCTACCAATGTTAAGAATAGACGCCATAGTAACGGCACCGGTGTTGCCGGCGCTTACAAGAGCGTGAGCTTTCTTTTCCTTAACAAGCTTCGAAGCGACAACCAAAGACGAATTCAATTTCGTCTTAACGGCTTTGGCCGGAGAATCATGCATCGTAATTACTTCTTCGGCATTTACTATCTCATAGTTACCGCCGTTGTAACCGATTTTTTTTAACTCCTCTTTAATTAGCTCTTCCCTGCCGATCAAATAAATAAACAAATCGTGCTTCTTTTCCTTCAGCGCCTCAACGGCGCCTTCTATTTCAACGCGGGGAGCATTATCGCCCCCCATAGCATCCAAAGCAATTCTTATTTTTTGTTCGGAATCCACCATTCGGTTTTAATTATGACTCGGGAACGAACATTGATTTGCCTGCGTAATATCCGCAGCTTGGGCATGCTCTGTGGCTTAATTTTAATTCTCCACAATTGGGACAATAGCTCAGTGTGGGAGCTATTGCTTTGTAGTGAGTCCTTCTCTTGTCTCTTCTACTCTTCGATATTTTCCTTTTAGGATGTGCCATTCTTTTCTTACCTTTCTAATTAATCGTCAAATTTTATCTGTTTTAATTTATTCCAAACCGGATTTTCTACCTCGACGTTACACTTGCATTCTTCGTAATTTAAATTTGCACCGCAATGAGGGCACAAACCCTTACAATCTTCCCTGCACAACTTTTTCATCGGGATAGCCAAATAAGAATAATCCCTAACAATTTTAGAGATGTTCAATTTATCCGTATCTCGTGAAATGTAAAAGACGTCGTCATCGTCTTCCGTTATTTTGCTTTCGTCAAAAAAATAAAGAGCGCTAAATTTACTTTCAATCTTAGCTTCGTACTCTTCGTTGCACCTGTCGCACGTAAGGCGGGCTAATGCTGTTGTTTCGCAGTTTAATAAAATCTGGGAGTAAGTTTTATCCATTTTACATTTAACTTCTACATCGCCGTAAAAAGGCTCCGACATATTCAAACTTTTAGCGCTTTCAACGAGCGAAATATAATGGACGCCGACTTCGTAATTTGTATGTTTAATAAACATTGCAAAGAACCTAAAAATAAATCTACGAAATATACGTCTCGGCATTTTTAGAGTCAAGAAAATATTACTGCACCAGCGATTCAGGGTCTAAATAAAAAACGGGGTACAGGTTTAAAATCGGTGGCAAAAAGAAATAAGAAAAATTTCAAGACAAAATATTTAACCCCAAAGGC
>WFQV01000361.1 GCA_015486905.1 Melioribacteraceae bacterium
ATATTGAATTCAACACTGCTAAGCATTTAATCTGTTTTCAAATTGGAATATTCTCTTTTCAATTTGTTTACATCTTTTAAAGACAGCATTCCCTCAATATCGTTAATCAAAATAATGTTGCCGTCTTTCAAGCGGATTATCCCCTTAACATCTTTGAGCTCCGGCCAAATTTCCTCAGGTTCAATTAAAGAATCCGGCGGTAGTTCACGGTAGCCCTCAACTTCGTCAACAACAAAGCTCAATTTGTACCGCCCTGCCTTTGCAATTAGTATTCTGCTGTTAAGTGTTATTTGAAAATCTTTTAACTTGAAAATGTTTGCAAAATCCAATACCGGGATTACTTCGCCTTTGACATTAATCACTCCCAAAACGTTTTTAGAAGATTTTTCCAAAAACGTAATTTCAATTAATGGTAAAACTTTTTCTACATCTTCGAGAGGCAGTGCAAAAGTTCTGTCCTTCACTTTAAAGAAGATGAATTGTAAATCGGAATCCTTTTCCATTTTTATTTGTCTCTTTTTAATAATTTTCTAAAAACAATATTTTCTTAGTTTATCGGTTGCGGGACAAAGACTCATTTTGTTCCACACAGAGACCGCAAAGAATTTACGCAAAGACTTGTAAGAAACTCATGTTCTCCTTTTTTTTAATTGTTTGATTTGTTCTTCAAAATCCGATTCTATTTTTTGTGTTTTATTAAAAATATCATATTCGACAGCCGCTTTTCCTAATGCTTGGATGTGGGAAACAGAACCTTTGTGTTTTAAAATTTTAAAATCGTTAAAATTTAAAAATCTGTTTACACTATCTGCCAATTCCTGCATTGTAAACGGACTATTTTGCTCCTTGCGAATTTCTATTTGATTTTCGATATAATCAAAATAAGCGGAAACAGTTCTTTCCAAACGTTTTATTTCTTTTTCCGAAAGATAATTTTTTGCAATTTGTGTATCCGATTTTAAAATTCTGCCTTTGGGTGCATTTCCCCATGTAGTTAACCCCATATTCGGTTTATCTTTATCAGCACTTGTGAATATAATTTCAGCGGCTGTTTGTCCGGCTATGGCATAATGAAATTTGTTTTGGACTGTTGCATAAAATTCTTTAGTAATTTCAGAATCTTTATCGTAATCTATACTGCATTCTGCAAATAAATCTGTAATTTTAAGATAAATACGCCGTTCGCTTGCACGAATGGAACGGACGCGTTCGAGTAATTCATCAAAATAATCTTTGCCGAAAACGGTTTTAGCCAGTTTTAGTCGTTCATCATCCAAAACAAAGCCTTTGATAATGTACTCTTTTAAAATTTTAGTTGCCCAAATTCTGAATTTTGTTGCCTTTTTACTGTTTACTCGGTAGCCTACGGCAATAATCATATCCAAATTATAAAAGGTTAATTGCCTTCTAACTTCGCGTTTGCCTTCCTTTTGAACTGTTTCCAAAATGGAAATAGTTGAATTTTGGTCTAATTCACCCGTATCATAGATATTTTTAATATGCTTGGTAATAGCCGGCACGCCCACGCCAAACAATTCCGCCATACTTTTTTGTGTGAGCCAAATTGTTTCGTCTTTTACATAAGCCTCTACGCGTATATTGCCGTTATCGTCGGTGTAAAGAACAAAATTTTTGTTATTTTCTTCCAAGTCAGGCATTTTACTTTTTTTCCAATTGATAGAAATCTTTTGTTACGCGTTTCATCTTTTTATTTTCCTCTCGTTACGCCTGAGCTAAAGCTCGGACTTAATGAGATGTCGTTTATGTAGATTTTTGTTCAAATTATTTTGCAGATTTTGTTTTACCGTAATCTGTAACAAGTCTCAACCTTAACCTCAATCTTAACCTCAACCTTAATCTCAATCTCTAAACAAAAAATAACAGAACATTCATCCAATCATCCAATCATCCATCCAATAATCCCGTTTATTCGGCATACTGCCATGTTTTCCGCATTTCCCGGAATGACGTGAGAATCTTTTCGAGCACGTTCAAAATAAGATTACTCCCCCGCCAAGGCGGGTTCGAAATGACAGCAATTGTTTTTGGGACAGCTGCATCACTTTATTTATAGTTATTCCCTTCACGACAAGTCCGGACAAGTTATTTGTTTAAAAATCAATAATGTCGATTTCATCTTTTTATCTTCCTCCAAAGTTTTGTCACGATTTTTATTTTTCCCAAACGAGCAAATCCAAAAATCGCGCCAAAACACTTTATGTTTTTTCTCTCGCACTACCCGAACTAAAGCTCGGGTTTAATGAGATATTGCTTATGTAGAGCTTTGTTCAAATTATTTTGCAGATTTTGTTTTACCGTAATCTGTAACAAGTCTCAACCTTAACCTCAATCTTAACCTCAACCTTAATCTCAATCTCTAAACAAAAAATAACAGAACATTCATCCAATCATCCATCCAACAATCCCGTTTATACGGCATACTGCCAAGTCTTACCAAATTTTACGGGACGACGTGAGAATTTTTTTTAGCTTATTCATAAAGAGTAACGGTCACAATTGAACAATTAACCATTTACTATTCACCCTTGTCTGTTCACTATAATCTGTTTTTCTCTGCATGAACACATTATTCATCAAGAAATTTTCTTCACTACTTCAATCCCCAATTGCTCCATTCTGTAGCGGAGTTTGGAACGGGAGAGCCCTAAAATTCTTGCGGCTTTTAATTGATTTCCTTTGGTTAACTCTAAAGTTTTTAAAATTAAATCCTTTAGCACAATGTCAATTTTAATTCCTTCACTTGGAATTTTGAGAACGTAATTATCCTCTTGACCCTTAGATTGTAATGCATTAAGAAATCCCAGATGGTTTAATCCGAGCACCTTTTCATCTTCGTCCATTAAAAGTACAGCCCGCTCAATTACATTCCTCAACTCACGGATATTCCCTTTCCAATAATAATTTTGGAACAGTTCGATTGCTTCCGGGGAAATTTCATTGACTGCAGTCCCGAATTTGTGTGAAAATTCATCCACGAAAGAATATGCTAAAAGAGGGATGTCGTCCTTCCTCTCTCTCAAAGGAGGAATGTTAATATTTGCAACATTCAAACGGTAGAATAAATCCTCCCTAAAATTCCCTTTGGTTACTTCTTCCTCTAAATTCTTATTAGTGGCGGCAATCACTCTTACGTCAACTGAAATTTCCTTTTCGCCGCCGACGCGGTAAAATTTCTTTTCCTGCAAAACTCTAAGCAGTTTGACCTGCAAATCCATTGAAAGCTCGCCGATTTCGTCGAGGAGGATAGTCCCTTTATCAGCCAGCTCAAATTTCCCTAATTTTGTCTTTTGGGAAGCGCCTGTAAAAGCTCCTTTCTCGTGTCCGAATAATTCGCTTTCAGCCAGTTCACGGGGAATGGAGCCGCAATTTATTCTTACCAAATTTTCATTCGCTCTGGGGCTGTTTTGGTGAATGAACTTTGCAAATTCTTCTTTCCCCGTTCCGCTTTCTCCTTGCAAAAGGATTGTCGTATCCGTCTTAGCGAGTTTTTGTGCAGAGCGAATTAAGATTTGCACTTTTCTGTTCTTACCGAAAAATTCGGGGGTAATTATTTCCTCCGACTTTATCGACTTTAATTTTAGCACTTCTTTTTTAAGTTCTAGATTGGTAATTATTCTTTCGATGAGTAATTTCAGATGTTCCAGCTCCAACGGTTTCAGGAGAAAGTCGTGAGCGCCTAATTTCATTGCCTTCACTGCAATGTTCACATCTGCGAAACCGGTAATCATTATTACGGGCAAATCGATAAACTCTTTTTTAATATCTTCTAAAATAGAGATTCCGTTGTATTTTTGTAAATAGATATCTAAGAAAACAATATCCGGGTAAAAAGATTTCACACTCTCCATTGCTCGACTGCCGTCCTCACAGACTTCGGTTTCGTAGCCTAATTTTCCGAGCGCTCTTTTAAGCGAGCGTCCCACAAGCTGGTCATCATCTATTATTAAAATTTTATATTGCAATATTTCCTCCCTTACTAAACGAAATAATGAATTTTGTGCCTACGCCATATTTGCTTTCAAAAGAAATTTTAGCATTTTGTTCATTTAAAATATTCTTGCAAACGTGTAATCCAAGTCCGGTTCCGCTTTCCTTTGTTGTAAAGAAATCATCAAAAATTCTCTCTTTGTCTTCTTCTTTTATTCCTACACCGTTATCTTCCACTGTCAAAAAATATTCAATTGAACCGCTTGCTCCTTTTTCACTAAAAGTTCTGATTACTACTCTTCCATGTTCATCACAAGCCTCGATTGCATTCGTTAATAAATTAATAACCACTTGCAAAATCTTTTTTTCGTGGACTAAGCACTGCTGTGCTTCTTGTTCGAATTGTTTAATTAATTTAACATCTTTACTTCTTGCTTTAACATGGGTAAGCTCAACGGCTTGTGCCGCTACGAAATTTAGTGAATTTGTTTCTTCATCTTTGGAATCTCTTGCAAAGTTCAGAAGGTTTTCAATTATATATTTAATTCTGTCCGCCGCTTCCTGTGAATGTTTAATAGATTCTATTAATTCTTCGTCCAGCTCATCCTTGGACATTTCCAAAAAATCGAGATTAAGTTTAATCGCAGAAAGCGGATTCCGTATTTCGTGGGCCAAACTAACAATTAGTTTACCCAATAATTCCAATTTGTTTCTTTTAAATTCTTCCCCGTTGTATCCAGCCATAATAGCCTAATTAAAATTGATTTTAAAATATATGAATTTATTCTCTTTTTTTGAAGGGAGAGGGAAAATTAAATTGACTTTTAAAATTTAAAGCGCCGCTTGGAATAACGGTACATATTTAAAATCGGTGTCAAAAAGAAATAATAAATACTTCAAGACAAAATATTTAACCCCAAAGGCTCATTAAAAATAGAATAAATAAATTCAACTGCTACCGCAGTTGCTTATTTTTATCTTATCCTTTTTCCCCAAATTTCATTCGGGGTTATTAGGAATTCAACTGCTTCGCAGTTTATTTTTCTTGAAATTATTCAAATAGATATTTAGTACAAAGAAGCGCGAAGCGCTTCAATTTCAATAACTGCGGGCGAAACCCGCAGAAAGAACAACGCTTAAAAGAAGAACTGCGAAAGCAGTTCAATTATGCGTATATCAATGCAATTCTAAGTAGGAAAAATATTGCCACAAAAATTAAACTTGTACCGGAATAACAGCGCCTTTTTAAAATTAACTTATTCTCTGCAATTTCTTCAATAATATCAATGCGAAATGGGTATTACATCAGCAGAGCCATAATTGCTTTTTGAACATGGAGACGATTTTCGGCTTCGTCAAAAACGACTGAGTTTTTCGAATCGATTACTTCATCCACCACTTCGTCGCCACGATGTGCAGGCAGGCAATGCATAAAAATGTAATCGTCTTTTGCATTTTCAATTAACTCGGGATTAACTTGGTAGCGGACAAAATATTTCCGCCTTTCTTCTGCTTCTGCTTCCTGCCCCATGCTCGCCCAAACGTCGGTGTAAATAACATCGGCATTTTTAACGGCTTCTACCGGGTCTTCAAGAATTTCAATTTTACTGCCCATGTATTTTGCATTTTCCAAAGAATTTTTAACCACTGTCTCGTCAGGTTTGTAATTTGACGGAGTTGCAAGGACAATATCCATTCCGACTTTAGAGCAGCCGTGCAAAAGGCTGTGTGCCATGTTGTTACCATCGCCCAAATAAGCCAATTTTAATTTTCTCAAATCACCTTTCTTTTCCGTAATTGTGAAAAGGTCTGTCAATACTTGACACGGGTGCAGCAAATCCGTTAAACCGTTAATTACCGGGATATCTCCGTAACGGGCTAAGTCAAGTACATCTTGGTGCGAGAATGTGCGAATCATTATTCCGTCCAAATATCTTGAAAGCACCTTAGCCGTATCGTAAATATTTTCGCTTCTACCGAGTTGTAAATCGTTCGGACCGAGGTACAAGCCTATTCCTCCCAATTCGTAAATTCCGGTTTCGAACGAAACGCGAGTACGAGTGGAAGGTTTTGAAAAAATCATTCCCAATTTTTTACCTTCCAACAAAGGGTGTTTCTCGCCCGTAAGGCGTTTTTGTTTTAACGATTTGCTTAAATCGAATATTTGGTAAATCTCTTCCAAAGAGAGATCGTTAATCGAAACCAAACTTTTACCTTTCATATTAACAGCCATAGTAACTCCTTTTTAATTTTACAAAATCAAATATATCCTTTAATAATTTTAGTTCCGCAATCTTCTTTCGAAAGTTCGCCTGCTTCGGTAATGATTGTTTCCTTGCCGCCGTTTTCCACAAAGTCGATTGCCGCTAAAATTTTTGGGCCCATACTCCCTGCAGCAAATTGACCTTCTCCAAAATAGTTTTTCGCTTCCTCAATTGTCAGTACGTCAAGTGCTTTTTGGTCCGGCTTTTTGTAATTAATGTAAACCTTAGGTACATCGGTAAGAATAAAGAAAGCCTCGGCGCCAATTTCCCTTGCCAACAATGCGGAAGCCAAATCCTTGTCAATTACCGCCTCGATGCCGTGAAGGATTTTCTTTTCGTCACGGTAAACGGGCACACCGCCGCCACCGGCGGCAATAACAATATTTCCTTCTTCAGCCAATTGCTTAACCACATCTTTGTTCATAACATCCTTAGGTTTGGGGGAAGGTACGACCCTCCGCCAGCCTCTTTTGCCCGGGTCTTCTTTAAAAATAAAATCGTTTGTTTTAGCCAAAAGTTCGGCTTCCTCTTTCAAGTAAAAAGCTCCGACAGGTTTTGTAGGATTACTAAAAGCCGGGTCTTTTTTATCCACCAACACTTGTGAAACAAGCGTCACGACATTTTTCTTAATATTTCTTTCCGTAAGAATATTCAATAGTTGGCGTTCAATCATATAGCCAATGCCTCCTTGAGAATCGGCCACGCAAATATCCAAAGGCATCTTGGGAATTCTGTACTCCTTGTAGCCCGCTTCGTTCCTCAGCATAATGTTCCCCACTTGAGGTCCGTTGCCGTGAGTAATAACAATCTCGTATCCCTTTTCCATTATATCCAGGAGGTTCAAACAAGTTTCGTAAGTGTTTTTCTCCTGCTGTTGAATAGTGCCTATTTCATTCCCTCGCAAAAGAGCATTGCCGCCAAAGGCAACCACTGCAATTTTCTTCATCGTTCCCTATTTCCCATTTGCTTTAACATATTAACACAAAAATCTTATCTGTCTGTTTAATTTGTCCATTCAATTAAAATATTTCCCGCCTCCTTCCATTTAGAAGAAGGCGGAGAAAGTTTGTCTCAATCAAAGTGATTGTTACTTATTTTACAGCATTCCTTTTTCTTTCAATACCGTTTGCAAAGTAATGTCGCCGATTTCCTGCAGTTCGTATTTAACGCGTGTGGAAGGTTTGTTAA
Organism: Melioribacteraceae bacterium; assembly: GCA_015486905.1. Taxonomy (GTDB): domain Bacteria; phylum Bacteroidota; class Ignavibacteria; order Ignavibacteriales; family Melioribacteraceae; genus WFQV01. The sequence goes on from WFQV01000361.1 coordinate 7,401, forward strand.
TGTTTAAAATCCTTCCTAAGTCAATTGGCGTACCTATCACAACGGAATCACAGTCGGTGCGGTTTATTGTTTCTTCCAAATCCTTCATCTGTTGTTCGCCGTAACCCATTGCCGGCAGTAATATTCCAATGTTAGGATATTTTTCGTAAGTAGCGGTAATGGATTTCACGGTAAAGGGTCGGGGGTCAACTATTTCCGAAGCGCCCAATTTCTGAGCGGCAACGGTACCGGCGCCGTAACGCATTCCTCCATGTGTTAACGTAGGGCCATCTTCGACAACGAGGACTCTCTTACCACGAATAACGGACGGGTCGTCAACGGTCAAAGGCGAAGCGGCTTCAATTATTGTCGCATTGGGATTAACATCCTTTACGTTCTTCAGGACGGTTAAAATATTCGCTTCATCCGCCGAATCAATTTTGTTCACAACCACAGCATTAGCCATTCTCAATGAAGTGTTGCCGGGATAATATTTTAATTCGTGTCCCGGACGGTGCGGGTCAACAACCGTAAAGATAAGGTCGGATTCGTAAAATGAAAAATCGTTGTTCCCGCCGTCCCAAAGAATAACATCCGCTTCTTTCTCGGCTTCGCGAAGGATTGCTTCGTAATCAACCCCGGCGTAAATTATTCCACCGAGAGCGATGTGAGGTTCGTATTCTTCAATCTCTTCAATTGTGCATTCGTATTTTTTCAAATCCTCAAGCGTTGCAAATCTTTGAACTTTCTGCTTTGCCAAATCGCCGTAAGGCATAGGGTGACGAATGGCAACCACACGTTTGCCTGCTTCGCGTAAAATTTTAACAATCTTTCTCGAAGTTTGGGATTTACCACAGCCCGTGCGGACTGCCAAAACCGAAATAAGCGGTTTAGTGCTTTTAACCATTGTCTCTTTACCGCCAAGCAATCTGAACGAAGCGCCCGCAGTATTTACAATGGAAGCCTTTGTCATCACGTATTCAAAGGGGACATCCGAATAAGAGAAGACCACTTCATCAACGTCAAATTTCTTAATCAATTCTGTTAGTTCCGCTTCGTCGTAAATTTTGATTCCTTCGGGGTAAAGTTTACCGGCAAGCTCGGGCGGGTAAAGCCTGTCGTTAATGTTCGGAATCTGAGTTGCCGTAAAAGCAACAACATTATATTCTTCATTGTCACGAAAAGCCACGTTAAAGTTGTGGAAGTCGCGCCCGGCGGCGCCCATAATAATCACATTTTTTCTTTTCATCTTTCTTTCTCCTTTAATTATTCAGCATTTATTATTCAACGGTAACACTTTTAGCGAGATTCCTCGGCTGGTCAACGTTAAGACCTTTCTTAACTGCAATGTGATAAGCCAAAAGCTGCAGAGGAATTGAAGTTAAAATAGGCATTAACATTCTAATCGTGTCGGGAATTTTTATTGTGTAATTTACCAATTTTTCTATCTTGGTGTCTTTTTCACTTGCCACTGCAATTACAACACCCTTGCGGGATTTAACTTCCTCGATGTTGCTAATTACTTTTTCGTAAACTGAATCCTGAGGGGCAATAAAAACCGTAGGCATATTTTCATCAATTAATGCAATCGGTCCGTGTTTCATTTCCGCAGCGGGGTAGCCTTCGGCGTGAATGTAACTTATTTCTTTTAATTTTAAAGCGCCTTCCAATGCAACGGGGAAATTGTAACCTCTTCCTAAATAAAGGAAGTTTTTTGCGTCTTTAAACTGCTCGGCAATTTTTTCAATTTCATCATTAAGTTTCAAAATTTTTTCAACTTTGTAAGGAATCGATTCCAATTCTTTTAAAATCATTTGCCCGTCTTGGCAACTTAAATTTTTGCTGCGGGCAATTAAAACCGTCAGCAGTGCGAGGACGGTCAACTGTGCCGTAAATGCTTTTGTGGATGCTACTCCTATTTCCGGTCCTGCGTGAATATAAATGCCAGTGTCGCTTTCACGTGCGATGGTACTGCCCACAACGTTACAAATTCCTACCGTTAACGCTTGGCGACGTTTAGCTTCACGCAGAGCAGCTAAGGTATCCGCCGTTTCACCGCTTTGCGAAATAAAAATTGTGGTATCGTCAGGGGTAATTATCGGGTTGCGGTAACGGAACTCGGAGCCGTAATCAACCTCTACCGGAATACCGGTGAACTGTTCGAGCATATATTCACCTACTAATCCTGCGTGCCAGGAAGTACCGCAAGCGACAATTAAAATTCTCTCCGAATCAACTATTCTTTCTTCGAAACCGTTTAAGCCCCCCAATTTCGAAACGCCTTCGTCCATGAGAATTCTTCCCCGCATTGAATTTCGAATGGATTCCGGCTGTTCCATTATTTCCTTTAACATAAAATGCGGATAACCGCTTTTTGTTATTTCATCTACTTCAATGTCAATTTCTACAACTTCTTTCTCCACTTTATCGTCTTCTAAAGTTTTTGCTTCGAAATTATCTTTGGTTACAATTGCCATCTCACCGTCTTCAAGATAAACAATACTGCTTGTGTGTGTAATAAGAGCGTTTACGTCGGAGGCGATGTAATTTTCTTCTCTGCCAACACCTATTACCAAAGGCGAACCTTTTCTGGCAACGATGATTTTATCCGGCTCGTATATTGAGATTACGGCAATGCCGTACGTACCGTTAATAAGCAAAAGTGCATTTCTAACCGCTTCAAACAAATTCTTCTTCTTAGTGTAAAACTTGTCAATTAAATGGACGAGAACCTCTGTGTCGGTTTCACTCAAAAATTTGTAACCTTCGCTAATTAGTTTTTTACGGAGCGGGGCATAGTTTTCAATAATGCCGTTGTGTATTAACATTATTGACTTATCCGCATTGAAGTGCGGATGAGCATTGATTTCATTGGGTTCACCGTGGGTTGCCCACCTCGTGTGTGCAATCCCGATGTTTGCTTCAATTCCCGAACCCTTGACGAATTTTTCGAGAACTGAAACTTTCCCTTTCTTCTTTTCAATTATAGCTTTATTTTCGGTTATTACTGCAATTCCTGCCGAATCGTAACCTCGATATTCAAGCCTTTTAAGACCTTCTATTAATATCGGTACCGCGTTTTGTTTTCCAATATACCCTACTATGCCACACATCGTCGCCTCCTAATTTTTTTAAATTAAAATTGATGTAAAGATAGGAAAAGTTAATGGTCCGGGCAGTGCCTCAATAACATCAGGTTGGACTTTTGATAGTAATCTCTATTTTCTTTTAATATAGCCAAGAATTTCACAATTAATTTTAAATCAAAGATTAAATTTGTAAAAAATTATTTCTATTTTCAAATAATTTAATAATATTAACAAAAAAAATTATTATTTAAAAATTCAAATATTGAAAAAACAATACTATTCATTTATATTTCGAATTCAAATTTGCGCCCGTAGCTCAATTGGATAGAGCGTCTGGCTACGGACCAGAAGGTTGAGGGTTCGAATCCTTCCGGGCGTACAAATTTCCCAATCCAAAAATTTCTTCCACTGATTTTTTTAATTCCCGATAGCGGTAAACTGCAATTATGAATGAAAAGTTGGCAGAAGGATTATTGGATGATTGGATTGTTGGATGAATGTATGAAGTTGAACAGAGAATTATTAACATATCGCGGCAAGCCGAAATTATGAATGATGAATTTTGAATTATGAATGAAATAATCCGTGAACATCCGTTTAATCCGTGTCATCCGTGTTCTATCAAATCAGTGTCCTATCATTGGTTAATAGTAAGACGCGAGAAGTAAGACGTAAGAAGTTTTGAGTCCCTTCGATTATTTGTCAATCGTATTTCATTTGTTCTTAGTTCTTGGTTCTTTGTTCTTAGTTCTTTGTTCTTAGTTATTGGTTGAATAAAATTCGTGCATTCGTGGCTTTTTCAGAAACTGGCTATTTAAAACAGACTTGCGCTCTTTGCGACATTCTTTTACGCTCTCTGCGTGGTAAAATATGAT
>WFQV01000362.1 GCA_015486905.1 Melioribacteraceae bacterium
AGAGCTTGGACAATTAAAAAAGATTACACCGCACAGCAAGCGGCGGGAGTAATTCACACTGACTTTTACAACAAATTCATTCGAGCAGAAGTAGTTCATTACGACGATTTTATTAAATACGGTTCTTTCTCCAAATGTAAGGAAGCCGGGCTTTGGCGACTCGAAGGGAAAGATTACATTGTTAAAGATGGCGACATCTTAAATATTAGACATAATTAAAAAGGAGTTAAAAATGAGTAAAGATGCAATAGAAGGTTTGAAACCTCGACAACTTTGGGAAATATTTTACGGCATTACGCAAGTTCCTCGCTGTTCAAAAAAAGAGACTAAAATTAGAGCATTCGTTAGAAATTTTGCGAGTGAACACAATCTGGAATTCAAAGAAGATTCAACCGGTAACATTGTAATTGAAGTCCCTGCAACACCGGGCAAAGAGAATGCCGAGAAAGTTATTCTCCAAGGTCATATTGATATGGTTTGTGAGAAGGACAAATCCAAAGAGCACGACTTTGACAACGATCCGCTTACTATTTACCGCGACGGTGAATGGATTACCGCCGACGGCACAACGCTTGGCGCTGATAACGGTATTGGCGTTGCTTCGGCTTTGGCTGTTGCTTTGGATGAAAATGCCGTGCACGGACCAATGCAAATACTTTGTACGGTTGACGAGGAAACCGGAATGACGGGAGTTAACGGTCTCGCGGATAATTTTATTTCCGGTAAATATTTGTTGAACTTGGATTCCGAAGAAGATGGCGTTTTCTACGTCGGCTGTGCCGGCGGGCAGGATACCGTTGGTGTCCTTGAACTCGTTCTGCAAGATTGCACCGAAAACGGCTATGAGCCTTACGAAATAGTCGTAACAGGTCTCTCCGGCGGGCATTCGGGATTGGATATTCACCAAGGCAGAGCAAATGCAATTAAATTGCTTGCTTACTTGTTAGCTCGTTTCGAGGGGATGAATCTTAAAGCCTACGAAATATCCGGCGGTTCACTTAGGAATGCCATCCCTCGTGAAGCTGAAGTTAAACTGGTGATTGACTCGAATGAGGTGAAGAAAGTCGAGGAAATTATCCGTCAATTTAAAGAAGATATTTTGTTGGAGTACAAAGTTACCGACCCGGGCATTGAAATTAAGTTAACGAAACTTTCCGAATTGCCTAAGAAGATTTTTACAACTCAATACTTTAAAAAAATTGTCAATGTCCTTTTAGCTTTACCTCACGGAGTGATTTCGATGAGCAAAGATATTCCGGGTTTGGTGGAAACTTCAACTAACTTGGCAACGATTAAAATGGACGGTGAAGTTATTTCTATCGGCACAAGCCAGCGCAGTTCAATTGAAAGCGCTAAGAACAATATTTCACAAAGTGTTGCCGCTTTGTTCTCGCTCGCAAATGCCGAGGTGAAAATAGGCGATGGCTACCCGGGTTGGACGCCTAATATGGATTCCCCTCTGTTGAAATTATCCGTGGAAATTTACAAAAGGATGTTCGGAGAAGAGCCTGGAATCAAAGCTATTCACGCAGGATTGGAAACAGGGCTGCTCGGTTCCAAATATCCCGGATTGGATATGATTTCTTTCGGGCCTACAATTGAGAATGCTCACTCGCCCAACGAAAGGGTTAACATTCCTGCGGTGGAAAAATTCTACAAACTGCTAAATGAAATTCTCAAAGAGTTAGCGAAATAATTAAAAGGGCATCACACGATGCCCTTCTTTATTTTAAATTTTTTGTTTGCAGTTGAAATGTGATTTCTCAACTAAGCGAGGTAATGATGAAAAACGATATTAAACTTTACGAAGTGCCTAAGGTTAAGAACATCCAAGAGATGATTGTCCGTTCGGCTAATATTTACGCCGATAAATTAGCATTGGAAGATTTGAACGAAACTCCGATTCCAAAGGTAACTTACACAGAGCTTTTGGATTACGTCTTAAGGTTCGGTGCCGGGTTAAAATCATTAGGATTGGAAGAAAGGACTCACATTGCTCTAATTGGTGAAAATAGGGTGCAGTGGGTTATTTCGTACTTAACCTGCATGGCGTTTAATTATGTGGTTGTCCCTATCGATAAAAATCTTTCCTCCAACGAAATTTACAACATCATTTATGAATCCGATGCGCAAGCCGTGATTTTTTCCGAATCTTACGCCGAAGTCTTTGCCGGCTCGCACGCAGCACTTAAAGAATTGAAAAAATTTATTTGCATGGACAAGACTTCAATTAACGGTGAGTTCCTTTATATGTTGGATGTGATGAATTTAGATAAGCCTGCTTTGGTGGAAGAGCTACCGGAAATTAACCCAGAAGATTTGGCTGAAATTATTTTTACTTCCGGCTCCCTCGGTAGAGCAAAGGGTGTTATGCTTTCACAGAAAAATCTCACTTCCAATTTGATGGATATGGTTAGTATGCTGTTTATTTATCCCGAGGATAGGTTCTTATCCGTTTTGCCCATTCACCATACTTACGAATGCACGTGCGGGATGTTATGCCCCTTGTATGCCGGTGCTTCGGCACATTACGCTCGTAATTTGAGAACAATTGTTGATGATTTACAAAATGTAAAAGCAACCATGCTGCTCGGCGTTCCTCTTCTGTTCGACAAAATGTACAAAGGAATCAGCAAGGCGATTAAAGAGGATAAAGTAAAAAGAGTAATTGTCCCTGCTTTATCCAAAGCTACGGGAGCTCTTGAAAAAGCAGGAATGAAAAATGTAAAGAAAAAAGTGTTTAAAGAATTGCATGAAAAATTCGGCGGAAGCATCAGAGCGTTCATTGCCGGCGGTGCCGCTCCGGACCCGGTAGTTGCCAAAGGGTTAAGAGAATTCGGATTTAATTTTAGGCAAGGGTACGGTCTTACGGAAACTTCTCCCATTTTAACATTGAACAATTTGAAGCATTTTAAAGATGACGCGGCAGGCATTCCGCTGCCTAGTGTGGAAATAAAAATTGCCGAGCCGAACGAAGATGGAATAGGTGAAGTGCTCGCCAAAGGTCCAAATGTAATGTTAGGTTATTACAAAAACGAAGAGGCTACGAAAGAATCTTTTGACGGTGAATGGTTTAAAACCGGCGATTTGGGTTTCATCGATGAGGATGGTTTCCTTCATATTACGGGGAGAAAGAAAAATGTTATTATTTCCAAAAGCGGGAAAAATGTGTTCCCCGAGGAATTGGAAGACAAACTAAACCGCAGCGAGTTTATTTTGGAGTCGCTTGTGCTTGGCAAAGAAGACCCTAAACTCGATGAAATAATAGTTGCCCAAATTGTTCCCGATGCTGAAGCTCTTATCGAATATTCTCAGAAAAATAACGTTAAAATTACCGACGAACTGATTAGAAAAATTATTAAAAAAGAAATTGATAAGATTAATAAGGGGCTTCCGAACTACAAACAAATAAGAAAATTTTACATCCGTGAGGAAGAGTTCGAAAAAACAACTACACAAAAAATCAAGAGGTATTCCGACAAGAATGTTTTGGAAGGGGAGGATTAATTAGTGCTTATTTGTAAGCGGTTCTGAAACGTTGGAAGTTTAATATCTTGGCGAAATCATTGTCGTATTCAATGATTCCCTTTTTTTGCATTGAGCTCATTACTCGTGAAACCGTTTCCCGGGAAGTGCCTGCCATTTTAGCAATCTCTTGTTGAATTGGTAAGTTTCTAATTTCAACAGTGTCTCCGAAATACTTTCCGTAGTCAAGTGCAAATTGTAAGAGAACGGCACCAACTTTTTGTTCCGAGTTTCCGATTGACAAGGCTTTTATTTTTAAATTCGCTCTCCTTAAGCGTTTGGAGAGAGTTTGAATTATTTTGATTGTAATATCCGGATGTTCACTAAGAAGTTTTAAGAAAGTGTTCCTTCTTATGATAAAAAGCTCCGAATTGTCCATTGCAATAACCGACGCCGAGCGTGTGTATCCGTCTAGAACCGACATCTCTCCGAAGAAATCATCTTCGCTTAACACGTTTAATATTACTTCTTTCCCGTCCTCGCTCATTCTAACTATTTTAACTCTGCCTTGAAGTATCCAAAAGAGTGAGCTCCCTTCGTCGTTCTCAATTAGAATTATGTCGTCCTTCTTGTATTTAATAATGTTACCTGTGTCAATTATTTTTTGCAGGCTTTCAGTCGATAATTCTTCAAAGATTGGAATCTGTTTTATGACTTCTATTACTCTTTCCATAGAATTTTTTTTGTTGTTACATTAAGGTTTTTTTAATAATAAATCAAATTACGAAAACATTTTAAAAGATGTTAGTTAAATTTTAAAAATTTTATGTTTGGTTATTTTGCAAGTGGAAAAAGAGTGAAAAATTTTTCGATACAATTTTAATTAAAGGGTAAAAAGCATTTGGTAAATTTTTTTTTGGTAATTTTTTCATGTGTTTTTTTTAGCCGCTAATTACGCAAATTTTCGCGAATGATTTTAAATCTGTAATCAGGTTAACTTTTCTTTTATTTGTGCATTCATTATTACTATAATTAGAATCGCTATTTGAGTAATAGAGCTTACAAATTGCATCTTTCATTCCAACCATTTGTCCGTTTATCTAACTATGCATTTATCCAATCATCCATCCATCCAATTATCCATCCATCCAACCATCCTTAGCGCGGCAAATCCGGCAACCAATTTCCAAATTTTAATTATTGAAGAAAGTTTAAAATATTTTGACAAAAAAAACGAAGATTTGATTGAGGATACTATTCATCCAACCTGTCACAACGAATCCCGACTTGTCGGGGGAAGTCGGACCTGTCTCGCGTCTTACCTCTTGTGTATCGCGTTTAACTATTTCTTATTTCTTGTTTTCTTCTTTCTTATTTTTTTATTTTTTGGCACCAATTTTAAACCTGTACCGATTTTAACCCGCAGCTGTTCAAATGGAAAATTAAATTTTAAGAATTTGAATTCGAATGTTTTAATCTTTCTGACTATTTTTATTAATAATTTTTTCGGAAAATATTTAATGAATGAAATTCTTACGGTTCTAAAAGCGGTCGAACTTTCCGCAGAATACTTAAAAAAGAAAGGGATTGACGAAGCTCGCCCGAATGCTGAACTATTGCTTGCCAATATTTTAAATTGTAAAAGACTGGATCTCTACCTGCAATTCGACCGACCTTTGAATGAAAAGGAAAAACAAATTTACCGTGAACATTTAAGCAGACGCGCTAACGGCGAACCGCTTCAGTACATTACCGGCGAGGTAGAATTTTACGGGTTAACGTTAAAAGTAAATCCTTCGGTTTTAATTCCCCGCCCCGAGACTGAACTTCTCGTTGAAAAAATAATTAAAGAAAACAAAGAAAGAGAGACACTTAAAATTTTAGATGTGGGTACGGGAAGCGGAAATATTGCAATTGCGCTGAAGGCAAATCTTCCAAATGCGGAAATCTTTTCGATTGACATTTCCGAAAAGGCAATTGAAACTGCAAAAGCAAATGCCGAATTAAATGGTCTTGCGGAGGATGTTACATTCGAAACCGCTGATATATTTGACGAAAGTGTAGTTGCCGAGTTACATGGTTTCGACATTATTGTTTCCAACCCTCCTTACGTATCAAAAGAGGAAATGGAAGATGTCCAAAAAGAAATAAAAGATTACGAACCGCGGGAAGCCGTTACAGACAGTGCGAACGGGTTAAAATTTTTTAATAGAATTTCCTCCGTTGCAAAAATGATTTTAAATGAAAACGGTAAAATTTACTTCGAAGTAGGAAAGGGTGAAAGTGAAAAAGTTTCTGCAATTTTAAATGAAGAAGGTTTTAAAAATATTGAAACTCAAAAAGATTTTAGCGGAATCCCGAGAATAGTAGAAGGAGAGCTTTGATGAGAGCTTTGGTTCAACGTGTTAGTGAGGGTGCAGTTACCATTAAAGAAAAAAACTACAGTGCGGAAATTGGCAAAGGAATGGTCATTCTTCTCGGTGTTCACGAAAATGACGGAATAGAAGAAGCAAATTACGTGGCGGACAAATGTACAAACCTGCGAATATTTGAAGACAACGAAAATAAAATGAACCTTTCTATTAAAGACATCAAAGGGGAAGTTCTGGTAATTTCGCAATTCACGCTTTACGGCGACACGCGCAAAGGAAACCGCCCCAGCTTTACTCAAGCGGCAAAGCCCGAGATAGCCAACGAGCTTTACGAAAAGTTTGTAGAAAGGCTCAAAGCCAATATTGGTAGGGAAAAAGTAAAAACCGGAATTTTCGGTGCAATGATGCAAGTTAAAATTTTTAACGACGGTCCGGTTACCATTATCGTTGAATCAAAGTAATTTGTAATGAAGAAAGCACTTTTAATATTTTTAGATGGAGTGGGCATTGGAGAGAAGGCTGCGGAAAAAAATCCCTTCTTTAAATTCCCATTTAAAACTTTTCTCAAAATTTGGGGCGTTACGCCAAACCGTGAACGGCAGAGATTAAGTAAAGGGAATTTTTTTATTTTCCCTATTGACGCAAGACTTGGTGTAAAAGGGCTTCCGCAAAGCGGTACAGGGCAAGTGTCTATTTTTACAGGGGTTAATGCACCGCATATTGCAGGCAAACATTTCGGACCTTTCCCGTACTCAACGACAATTCCGGTATTGGAGTCTCAAAATATTTTCTCCGATGTGTTAAAAATGGGTAAACAACCTTTCTTTGCTAATGCGTATCCGAAAATTTATTTTGATTATTTAAAGAAAGGCGGGAGAAGGCTTAACGTTACGGCTCGTATGGCTATATCATCGGGCGTTAAATTACAAACGTTAAAAGAACTGCGAAACTCAAAAGCTCTCAGCAACGAAATAACAAATTTCCGCTGGGTTAGTAATCTTCATTACAAATTAAAAATTATTTCTCCGCAAACAGCAGCGAGAAGACTTTTACGTTTGGCATTAAAAAATGATTTGACGCTTTACGAATTTTATTTAACGGACCATTTGGGACACGGACGTTTAAAAAATTTGTTCGGTGAAATTTACAATAATCTCGATGTCTTTATCTACGAAATTTTAACAAAACTCCCGGAAGAACTTACATTACTAATTTGTTCAGATCATGGAAACTTTGAGGATATTTCGGTTAAAACACACACGTTAAATCCTGCTCTCGGTATTGCCGCAGGCAAAGGGGCAGAGGGATTGAGCAATAATATCAAGGCGCTAACGGATATTAAAGGAAATTTGCTTAGTATTTTAAAGTGAGGAAAAATCTTTTATTTTTATTTGTTGTTTCGGTTGCAAGCGGAATAATTGTTCAAAATTATTTGAAGGCGGAAATAACAATCCTTCTTCTAACCGGAAGCGGGCTATTGATATTTTTCTTAATTTTAATTTTTTTAAAAAAAGATTACGGTTTCATCCTTTCTTTATTGGCTTTTCTCATTGCAATTACAATCGGAGCCTTGATTTTAGGGCTTTCCCACAGTGGTAAATTAAAATATCCTTTCCGAAAAGAGGTTATTCGGAATGCAGTAATTAAAGGGAAAATTCGCGATGTTAGTCTGCCAAGAACCGGCAAGGTGATTTTTGATGTTGAAGCGGATTCTATTCTAACAGACAAATGGGTAAAGAACGTCCGGTTAAAATTCAGAGCGAATGTTTATGATTCGCCTGCATCGCTTTCTTATCTTTTTAATTCGATTGCAATTGGAGATTCCGTGGAGATGTTAGCAAGCATTCAACGAGCGGCGCGGAAACAAAATCCGGGCGAATTTGATTACGAGAAATATTTGCTGAGCCGCGGGATTGTCGGCGAAGTAAAATGCTACGACGCTTTCAACGTTAATCTTTATCGAAAGGGGTCCTTCGTTTTTCAGAATCAAATATTTAAAATCAGAAAAAGAATTAACGAAATAATTCGTTCTTTGCACAACAGAGATACTTACGTTTTACTAAGAGGATTGTTGCTTGCCGATAGGGGTGAGATTTCGAACGAGGTTAAAACAAATTTTGTTAATTCGGGCGTGGTTCACGTTCTTGCGGTTTCCGGTTTACACGTCGGATATGTGCTGTTGATTTTTATGTTGCTTTTTAACCGTTTTAACATTTATTTAAAGTACATTTTAACGCTTGTCGGGCTTTTTGCCTTTATGTTCATTACCGGAATGCCGATGTCGGTTGTGAGGGCGACTTTAATGGCAACGCTTAGCATTATTTCTTTTCTATTGAATCGGGATTACAACATTTTGAACTCAATTGCTTTGGCGGCGTTACTGATTTTAATTTTTAAGCCGTTGGAAATATTTAGTCCGGGATTTCAATTGTCTTTCTCCGCCGTCCTTTCGATTATTTACTTTGCTCCTATTTTAAATCGTAAAATAAAAGAGCTGAATATTCGTCAAAAATATTTGAGGGGTATTCTTCTTTTTGTTACCGTCACATTATCCGCTCAAATAGGGACGCTGCCTTTTACCTTAATTTATTTTAACAAACTCTCCATTGTAAGTTTGTTTACAAATTTGTTGGTGATTCCTTTGGTAGGAATAATTATTGCCGTTGGCTTTTTAACGCTTTTCACTTTTCCGCTATCAAGCTGGCTTGCGGGAGTATTTGCTTCGGCAAACATGTTCGCCGCGTTCTTGCTTTACAAAATAGTTGAACTTGCCGGTACGTTAAAATTTTCGTATTTAAAGATTTCACAGTTTACGTTCTACGATTCGATAGTTTATTTTGCGGCTTTAATTCTTCTAATTATCATTTTGAAAAGAGCTAAAAAACTTACGCTAAAAATTGTTTCCTCATTAATTGTTTTGTCAATGAGCTATTATTTAAGCACGTTGGACAATATCGATTATTTCCCTAAAAATAGGTTAACCCTTTTTGTCCCGGAAACAGATTCCGAACTGTGCTATTTAATTAAAGCTCCCGACGGTGAAAATTGTTTGGTTGAGTATGCTAATACAATAAAAGGATATTCCGATTATCGAATTATTCAAATAATGAATAATCTAAATATTGAAACAATCAATAAACTTGTCGTTTTCAGCAAAGCATTAAATTTAATCCCCGTTTTGGAAAGTTTAACAACCAAGATTAAAGTTGACGAACTTCTTTTGGAAAAAGAGAATTTTAATATTATCGACAAGCAAAAGATAAAAGAAACATTCAATGTTAATGAGATTGAGGAATTAAATTCTTTGGTTGAATGTTCTTCCTCAAGCGATAAAAAATATACTTTGAAATATCTTGTTTTGAAAGGGAAAGCAAAAATGAAACTACTTGTTTTTTATTACGGAGGTAATAAAATATTTTTGTTGCCTGCGGTTACCGCTTCAAAAATCAGAGGTCTTTCGCAAAAAATAAAATTCTCAAATAATGATTTCATTACTTGCGGGGTAAAAATTCTGAACAAAAATTTTGCAAAAGAATTTTTTAAACTTGAAGCCGGTAAGATTTTAATTAACAAAATAAGCGGTTTTAACTCAAGAAGAAATATTACAGCTCTTAACGGCAACGGTAAAATTCTTCTTACAGATGAAAAAGGAGGATTGCTCTTTGAGTTTTCAAATAGAGGATGCAAAAGAATTTTTTGGTAGAAATTTTGTAATGCGAGAGTAAAATAATTATTTTCGCATTTTGTATGTGTTGAATCTATATGGAGAAGAAATGGAAGAAAAAGAAAATTCCCAAACCGTTGCAAAGAAGACATTCGGTGACGTACTAAAGGATTCGTACAAAGAATTAAAAGAAACATTCGTGGCTTTCTTCAAAGCTCCTCAAGCACTGTGGGGTGTTAACGTTCCCTATATTATTGAGGGACTTGTTTATTTTGGCATTCTGACCATTTTGGGAAAATTTTCCTCCGAGAATGTCGGGTTGACGGATGCACAAGCCGGAATTGTTTACAGTTTTGTAACCGGCGGCATTACCTTTGCTATGTTGCTTTTCGGCGGTTGGGCTGACAAATTGGGTGTGCGCAAGGCGCTGATATTTGCTTTCCTCTTGATGCTGGTAGGGCGTGTTTTTATTTCACTTTCAGGGACCATTTCGTTGGGCAGCGGGTTGTGGTCGCCTATGTTCTTAACTTTAATTGGCGGCTTAACCTTTATGGTTCTGGCTTACGGTTTATTCCAACCGGCGGCTTACTCCGGTGTTAAACGTTACACGAACAAAAAAACAGCTGCAATGGGTTACGCAGTTATTTACGGCTTAATGAATTTGGGTGCTTTTTTCTCGGGTTTTGTTTCCTCCTTTACTCGTCATTCTTTTGTTAATGTTTTTCCGCCAAACGGACTGACGGCTGTGTTTTGGGTTTATGTTATTTTAACCGCTACTTCTCTTATTTTAACAATGGTGCTCATTACACACAAATCGGATAGAGCGGCAGTTGAGAAAGTAATTCAACAAAACGAAGAATTAGTACGTAACGGTGAGGCAGTTGAAGATGAGGAAGAAGAGAGCAGTAAACCGAATGTTAAAGTGAACAATATTCCTATCCTGATTTACAGTTTATTGGCAGTCGGCTTTTTCATGCTTTCCGATTTCGGATTTAATAATTCGATTAATCAAGTTTTTGATGTCCGTTTGTTCGGTCTCGATGTTCATATTGATGTCGCTTTTATTTTATCTTTGATTATGGTCGGAGTGGCAAGTTGGGATTATTTAAAACGCCGGCCCTGGCATCCTTTCCGTGACAAGAGATTTACATTCTTCATTTTTATTTTAGTACCCGTCCAAACTTTGTTTGCCCACAACTGGTTGACTCTGCCTTATTATTTGGACAGAGCATTCAAAGGTACAATCGTTAGCCAATATTTTGAGGTATTTACCAATCTAAATCCCATCTTAATTTTTATTCTGACCCCGATTATTGCCGGTTTAACCGCCAAGGCAAGTGTGTACAAGATGATGATTTGGGGAACATTGGTTATGTCCATCCCGACCTTCTTACTTGCAATTGGACCGCACGTGATTAGTTTTTTAATTTACGTTTTATTCATGACAATTGGCGAGGCTATGTGGTCGCCGCGCTTTTTACAGTGGATTGCCGAAATTGCCCCCAAGGGTAAAGTCGGTTTGTACATGGGCGTCGGGCAGTTCCCTTGGTTTTTGGATAAAGTAGTAACAGGCTTGTACTCCGGCTGGTTCTTGGAAAAGTATTGTCCGAAAGGTGTTCCTGTAAGTGATTTGCACACAGGTACTTTATGGTTTATTTACGGACTAATTGCCATCATTACTCCGATTAGTTTGTGGTTAACTAGGAATTGGATGTTGAAAGGATTTAAAACAAAACACGAGGGGTAAAAAAGGGGCGGAAGCCCCTTTCGCTTTTTAATCTAATATTAACTTCTGAAAAATGAAATGTTTTGTTTAAATTACGATATTCATTTTGTAAATAATTATTTTTTATTATGAGACCTACATTAGCTGAAATCAGCTTAAAAAATCTTAAGTTTAATTACCTTAGTATTAAAAAGAAGGTAAAACAGCGTCCCGTAATGGCAGTGGTTAAAGCCGATGCTTACGGTCACGGAATGCTTAAAGCGGTAGAAGCTTTGGAAAGCCTTGGCGATGCAAAGCCGTTCTATTACGGCGTTGCGCTTTTGGAAGAAGCGGTTGAACTTCGTAAAAGTAAACTTACGAACGCTCCTATTTTAACTTTTTCTCCCGTTCGGGAAGATGAAATTCCTGAGTATCTGAAGTTTAAGATTATTCCTACTTTCTCAAGTGAATCCCAGCTGGAAATTTTAAAAAAGTACAAGGTGGAACGGAAATTAAAAGTTCACATTAACGTTGATACCGGTATGGGCAGACTGGGAATAAATTACAGAACCGCTTTTGAGGTAGTCCGGGAAATCTCGGAAATTGAGAACGTTACGATTGACGGTATTTACACTCACTTTGCCACTTCGGACGAAAAGAACAAAAGTTACGCACTTACTCAATTGGGAAGGTTCAAAGAAGTGCTTGGCGAATTGGAATCCGAGAACATTAAGGTGGGAATTATCCACGCTGCCAACAGTGGTGCAATACTTGACTTACCCGAAGCCTATTTCGATATGGTACGGCCGGGTATTTCTCTCTACGGTTACTATCCCTCGCTCGAAACTTCCGAATCAATTAAGCTGAAGCCTGTAATGAAGTTGGTTTCCCAAATTACTACATTGAAAAAAGTGAGAAAGGGAGAATCGGTTAGCTACGGCAGAATTTACTTTGCCAAAAGAAACATCCTTGCCGCTTCCGTTCCCATTGGCTATGCGGACGGTTACAACCGGGCGCTTTCCAATGAAGGCAAAGGAATTGTAAAAGGAGGAGTGGTTAAACAAATAGGGCGGGTTACAATGGACAGAATTTTGTTCGACGTGACAAACGCAAAGGTGAAAGTCGGAAGCAGAATTGTTTTAATGGGTAGAGAAGGGAATAAAAATTTTGACGCGTGGGAATGGTCGAAAATTTTAAACACAATCCCTTACGAAATTACTTGTAACATTAGCAAAAGAGTTCCAAGAATTTACGTTGACTGAATTTGGATTTCAAGAGGCAATACATAGTTCAAGCAATTATTAACGCAGCTAACAATCTTAGACTTAGTTCGGAGAAGATTGAAGTCGTTACTTTGTTAAGAGAACATCTTGCTAACGTTGAAGACTTATTCTCTGAAATTCAGAGACTAAAAACAATTACCGAGTTTTCAAAATTTGCGATTAAACTTAGTGAGCTTCACAATTATATTTCCGGCACCACGATTGATTTCTTAAAAATATCCGACAGATTTAAAGAACACAGCCATTTGCTTGTAAGGGAATTGAGTGCATTGCTGGATGTTGTTACACCTACAGGTTTTAATGAGCTAATTAAGGGAAAGGAAGAAATATCTTACGCTTTGAAGGGACACACTTCCGAAGACCTTGAAAATATTGACTTAACCGAAAACAACGATGAGGGATCTTTCGGCACTTCAACGTCCGAGCAGGATGAAGAGAAGGAAAAATTTATTTTAGGCGATTTGAAAACAAGCACGGCATTCGACTTTGAAAATTATTTGCAAGCGGTTCTTAAGCCGGTAAAAAGTTTCGACTCTTTTTTGGAACGAGTTTTACAAGGGAAATTCGAGGAAGAAGAACTTAACGAGTATTACGACGTTTTCCGTCAGAATGCCGCACTATCGCAAGAGGCAGGGTTAGAGATAATTAAAAAAATGCACCAAAATTTGTACGAGGCACTTCGTCTTATTAGAGATGCCAAGCTGAAAATAAGCAAAAAAAACATTGACTTGATGCGGGCGAGTATGATTGTGATTGTTGCAATTGTACGTCAAAAAGAAGTTGACATCTCAAACTTTTTGAACAAGGCGGAATACTTAACTGAGAAATTAGAAAGAAAATTAAAGGAAGAATAATGAATATTTACGCAGTAATTATGGCAGGGGGAGTAGGTTCACGGTTTTGGCCGAGAAGCCGTAAGGAAAATCCGAAACAGCTGTTGAAAATCTTCGGTGAAAATACTATGATTCAAGATACCGTTGCAAGGCTGAAAGGATTGGTGAAGGATGAAAATATTTTCATTATTACAAACAGAATTCAAGCCTTAAGAGTAAGGAATCAATTGCCTCAGTTGCCGGCTGAGAACATAATTGACGAGCCGTTCGGTAAAAATACCGCTCCGTGCATAGGGCTGGCTTCTGTTATTATAAAACAAAGAGACCCCGATGCCGTTACCGTTGTGCTACCTGCAGACCATTTAATAGTTGACGTTAAAAAATTTAAAGAAAGAATTCGACAAGCGGCTGATTACGCTTACGAAAGCGGAGGCTTAATGACAATAGGGATTATCCCTGACAGACCCGAGACCGGTTACGGCTATATTCAATTTGAATCGGAAGAAGTAGAACCGGGAATTCACAAAGTAAGCACCTTTGCAGAGAAGCCTAATTTGGCAACGGCAAAAAGATTTCTTGCTTCCGGCGATTTCCTCTGGAACTCCGGAATGTTTGTTTGGAAGATAAGCACCATCCTTGACGAAATTAAAAAATATATGCCGGATTTGTTTGAAGCCTTAAATGAAATAGAAAGAGCTTTAGGCAAGGATGATTTCGACAAAATATTAACCCGTATTTACGGTCAGCTTGCTAAAATTTCAATAGATTACGGAATAATGGAACATTCAAAAAAAGTGTTTTTAATTAAAGGAGATTTCGGCTGGAGCGACGTGGGAAGCTGGGAAACAGTTTACCAGTTGAGCGAAAAGGACGAAGACGGCAATGCAAAATTCGGCGATGTCTATTGTGGAAAGACAAAGAATTCTTATATTTATTCTTTAAATAAATTTTCTGCTGTCGTTGGCTTGGAAAATATAATTGTAATTAACACTCCCGACGCACTATTAGTGTGCAATAGAGAAAACGCACAGGATGTTAAATCTGTGGTGGATTATTTGAATATGAAAAAGAAATACGAACTGACGTAAAATGAATCGTACGCTTTACACGGAACAAGAGATTCTTCGTCTCTTTAATCGGGGAGTTAGAGAAATTACGGTTACCGAACATGATATTATTACACCCGCAGCAAGGGATAAAATTAAAAGTCTCGGAATTGAAGTTGTAACCAAAACAACCAAAAGAGATAGCGAAGTCAATCAAGCTCCCAAATTCAAAGCCTTTGAGAACAAAATAAACAATACCATTGCAATCGGTTCCGACCACACGGGCTTTAAATTGAAATCGGTTATCAGCGATTATTTAAAGGCGAAGGGCTTTGAAATAATTGACGTGGGCACTTACTCGGAAGAATCATGCGACTATCCCGACTTTGCTTTGAAAGTTGCACAGAGAATTGAAAGGGGGGAAGCGCCTTTCGGAATTATGTTAGACGCTACCGGCATCCCCTCGGCAATTACGGCAAATAAAGTCCCCGGAATAAGAGCCGCCACTTGCTACAATGAGTTTTCCGCTAAGAGCGCCCGGCAGCACAACGACGCCAATATGATTGTGCTCGGCGCAAAAACATTGGGCGAGGAGACGGTCAAATCTATTTTGGATGTTTTCTTCTCCAACGATTTTCTAGGCGACCGTCACAAAAGACGCCTGGACAAAATTACGGCAATCGAAGGCAGATACAATAAGAAAATGAACGAATGATATTAATTATTAATTATGAATTATGAATGCGTGTGGAGTAGATTGATTGCATGGTTGCATGGTTGGATGAATGGATGATTGGATGAATGGATGATTGGATGAATGGATGATTGGATGAATGAATAGTTGAATAAATGGTTGAAATGAATGATGCAATTTGTAAGCCCTATCACTTAAATAA
>WFQV01000363.1 GCA_015486905.1 Melioribacteraceae bacterium
AATTGTAAATAGTGAATGGTTCAAAGGTACAGATGCAAAGAGACAACAAATTAATTATGAATTAAAAACTTTACAGCAAAAATTTTTTGACATAAAAAACAAAAATTTGAGAGACAATACTTTAGTGGCAAAAAAATTAGCTCGTCTTTTCCTTTTGAGCGTTTTGTTACTATTTTTTGCTTTCCATATTTTTCCCAACCTCAAAGAGTTGACACCGCAAAATGCTGGGGAGAGCGGACAATCCAATCATCCATGCATCCAATCATCCATTTATGCAAGGTTCTTGATTAGACAATAATAAGACTAACGTCTAGCGTCTTACCTCTTGCGTCTTTTTTCATTTTTACCACCGATTTAAACTTGTACCTAACCCGCGTCACCCGTGTTCTATTTTCCAATTATCACCAATCCTTTTGCTCTTAAGAAGAAACTTTGGTTTATTTGTTAATTGAAATTTATATTTTTACTCTCCGTGTTTTCTCGGCGGAGAGGTTATTTTATTTTAAAAGCTTGAAAATGATTAAGAAAAAAAACGATTTAATAAACACTTTACAGTCGCTAACATCAATTCAAAAAACAGTTGAACACGTAGAACAATTTACCTCCGGCACTGTTTACCTTTCCCCTCTTTACGGTTCGGCAAAGGCATTCTTTATTAAATCTCTGTTCGAAAGTTCAAAAAATGTACTTTTGCTTTTACCCGGACTAAAAGAAATTAACGAAACAAAAGTTGAGTTGGCACTATTGGGGCTTGAGGACAAAGCAGTTTCAATAGATTCCTTAGCGGTTGAAAATGTTCAACAAACAATATCTGAAATTTCAAGACGCAAACAATACATTTTGATTTCCTCTTACCCGTTGATTGAGATAAAACTACCTTCAAAAACAAACTTGGAAGAAAGAACCACTCGCTTACAAAGCGGCGATGAGATTGACTTCGAAACCTTAACGGGCTACTTTGCCGAATTGGAATATGACCGGGATCGTTACGTTGGTGAGCCCGGGCAATACGCATTGCGCGGTGCAGTCGTAGATTTTTGGTCGTACAGCGAAACATTACCCTGCCGCTTGGAGTTCGACGGTGATTTTATTGAGTCAATTCGTTACTTTGACCCTGACACACAGCGCTCTTACCGTGAAATTGAAAGTGTTACAATTGCCGAAAAAATGACAGACGAGAAAAAAGAACTAACGTCTAACATTTTCGACTTTATTGAAAATACCGTTGTTATTGCGGAAGATACGGAGTTAAACAATTTTCTCAATCATTCGGAAACCAAACAGGAATCACCCGAAGACGAACCGCTTGACGAAGAGCTGGTTGAAGAATTGCTGTTGAAAAAAAGTGATATTGAAAGTCCCCCCGATATTGAAACCGAAAAAATTTTTAAGAGCATTGAAGATTTAAAAAACAGCGGAGCTACCTGGGTAATTGAGGATTCGCTTAAAACTCACGCCGAGAGATTTGACACCGGCATTCGTCCTGCACCGCCGATAAATTCAAATTTTAAGATTTTATCGGATACGCTTTTAAACTTTTCCAATCAAAATTTTGAAATATTAATCACTGCGGAAAACGATATCCAAGAGCAAAGGCTCACAGATTTATTAAACGATTACAACTCGGAAATTTCGGAGCTTTTATTAGCAGGCAAAGCAAAAGTAAAAACGCTTCCAATCAAGGAAGGGTTCTCGGACTCGGAAAGCAATGTTTTAATTCTCACCGATTACAGCATCTTCAACAAACCTTACAGACAAAGGCTTTTTAAGAAGGGTAAGGCTTCCGGCACCGGTATTAAATACATTTCCTCAATCAAGCCTGGAGATTTTGTTGTTCACGAAAATTTCGGTATCGGTAAATACGTGGGACTGGAGACAATTAAAATAGGCGAGATTAAACAGGAAAGCATTAAAATTCTTTACGCCGACGGCGGTGCTGTTTACGTCAACCTTAATTACTTGGGGCTGGTTAAAAAGTTTTCTTCAAAAGAGAGCGCACAGCCCCACTTAACTCCCCTCGGCAGCGGTGAGTGGAAAAGGACTAAAAAGAAAGTCAAATCTAAAATCAAAGATGCCGCACGGGAATTGATTAAACTCTACGCACAAAGGAAGGCATCGGCAGGATTCAAATTCAGCCCGGATACCGTTTGGCAGAAAGAATTGGAAGCCGCCTTCTTCTACGAGCCTACTTACGACCAGCTGAAAGTAACCGACGAGGTTAAGAACGACATGGAATCCGAAAATCCTATGGACCGTTTAATTTGCGGCGATGTAGGGTTCGGCAAAACGGAGGTTGCCGTACGTGCAGCGTTCAAAGCCGTAAACGACGGCAAACAAGTTTGTGTGTTGGTTCCCACCACCATACTTGCCGAGCAACACTACAACACTTTCCGTGACAGGCTTAATCAATATCCTGTAAGAATAGAGGCTCTTTCGAGATTCCAAAAAAAGAAAAAGCAGACCGAAATTATCGATGGACTAAAAACGGGAACCGTCGATGTGGTAATAGGCACGCACAGACTTCTTTCAAAAGATGTGGGGTTCAAAAACCTGGGGCTGTTAATCATCGACGAGGAGCACCGCTTCGGCGTAATGGCAAAAGAAAAGCTGAAGAAATTAAAAGTCAATATCGACACCCTTGCTCTTACGGCAACACCAATTCCGAGGACTCTTAATATGTCTTTGCTGGGTGCGCGGGACTTGTCAATCATCGCCACACCCCCGCCTAACCGTCAACCTATTTACACAAAGGTTGAAAAATTCGACATCAAAAAAATCCGCAGTTGGATTTTAAAAGAAGTTCACAGAAAGGGTCAGGTCTATTTAGTTCACGACCGCGTACAGTCAATCGACAAATTAGCTTCTTACATTAAGAGGCACGTGCCTGAAGTTAGCATCGGCGTTGCACACGGCAAAATGAAGCCGGCGGAACTTGAG
>WFQV01000364.1 GCA_015486905.1 Melioribacteraceae bacterium
TGAGCGACAATACTATATTGATAAAATATAAAAGAAGGTAGAGCGGAGTCGGATTGTTTTTTCGAGAATTATTTGATGATTTTTAGGAGTAATTAAATATTGAAAACGTTACTTGAACAATACTTAAGAAACCTCACCAACACAACTAAACGGGGAGATGCACGTGAGGAAAGCTATTATAAACATCTAGAAAATTTAATTATCGAATATGCTTCGATTCAAAGTGTAAATAAAATTGATGTTACAATTTTGCCCAAGAAAACAGAAGCGGGCAACCCCGACTTCCGAATTTGGGACGGCAAGAATCATATTACAGGATACATTGAAGCAAAAGCGCCTATTGTAACTAATTTGGATTACATTGAAAGAACAGAACAATTAAAACGTTATTTGGAAACATTTCCGAATGTAATACTTACCAACTTTTACGAATTCAGATTATACCGCGACGGCCAACAAATTGCCAAAGCAACCGTTGGAAATCCATTTATTGCAAACAAACTTAAGACTGCCCCACCCGTTGAACATATTGAAGAATTTAAAGAACTCTTTGACTTGTTCTTTTCATTTTCCTTACCCAAAGTTCAGACTGCCCGTTCCTTAGCTATTGAATTGGCAAAGCGTACCCGCTTTCTTCGCGACGAAGTCATTTCCGTGGAAATGGGTAACAACGGAACTAAAGGACACAAACAAATTGTCGGTTTTTACGAAGCTTTTAAAAAATATCTAATTGCCACATTAACGGAAAAACAATTTGCCGACCTTTATTCCCAAACTATTACCTACGGATTATTTGCTGCCCGAACGCGCGCAAATGGCGAGTTTAATAGAAAACTTGCTTTTGATTTTATTCCGCATACAATAGGTATTTTGAGAGACGTTTTTCGTTTCATATCGTTAGAAGAACCTCCGAAATCCTTACAAATTATTGTGGATGACATTGCTGAAATCCTAAATATATCCGACATAAATAAAATTTTGAATGAATATCATCGCACGGGAAAAGGCAGAGACCCGATTGTTCATTTTTACGAAACCTTTCTTACTACATACGACCCGGAAGTCCGTGAACGCCGGGGAGTTTATTACACTCCCGAACCTGTTGTAGGTTACATCGTTCGCTCAATCCATTCAATTTTGAAATCACATTTTAACCTTCCGGACGGACTGGCAAACGAAGAAGTAAAATTACTCGATCCTGCCGGAGGTACGCTTACCTTCCCTGCCGAAGCTATTCGTATAGCGTCTAACGAGTTCCAAAATAAATATGGGAAAGGCGGACTACACCTCTGGCTGGCAAAACACATTCTGAAAAATTTCTATGCTTTCGAGCTGATGATGGCTCCTTACGCAATCGGACATCTGAAAATTGGGTTCATTCTTGAAGAACTCGGTTACAAAATGGGAAACGAAGAACGATTCAACTTATTTCTCACCAACACACTTGAAATTGAAGAGATTGAGCAAATATCAATGCCCTTTTATCGCGCTTTAAGCGAAGAAAGCCATTTGGCCGGTAAGGTAAAAAAAGAACAACCTGTTTTAGTTATTCTCGGAAACCCTCCCTACAGTGGTATTTCTTCAAATCCAAGTGAAAAGAAGATATTTATCAAGAAGAATAACAATTATGTTTCAAATTATATGTGGGATAAAAGACTAAACAAAGTAGTCAAGAGCTTTAAACACTCTTCAAAAGATAAAGAAGTACGACAAAAAACATTTATTGGCGAACTTTTAATGGACTACTATTTTGTTGATGGACAACCCCTTGGCGAGAAAAATCCCAAATGGCTACAAGATGATTATGTAAAATTCCTACGCTTTGCTCAGTGGAAAATTCAAACGTCCGGCTACGGCGTTGTAGGAATGATTACTAATCACAGCTATCTTGATAACCCGACTTTCCGTGGAATGCGCCAAAGTTTAATGAAAACTTTCGACGAAATTTACATTCTTAATTTGCACGGTAACAGCTTGAAAAAAGAAACAGCTCCGGACGGAAGCAAAGACGAGAATGTTTTCGACATTCGTCAAGGCGTTGCAATTGCATTGTTTGTGAAAAATAAAACTCCACAAAAGCACAAAATCTATTATTCCGATTTATTTGGGCTTCGTAAAGAAAAATATGCGTGGTTAGAGAAAAACGATTTTAAGAAAAAAAATTATTCTCAAATTAAACCACAAAGTCCTTATTACTTTTTTGTTAAAAGGGAGACTAAAAAAATAAAGCAATATCTCAAGTGGAAAAAGATAAATGAAATTTTCCCTGTTAATAGTGTGGGGATTGTTACCGCGAGAGACAATTTTGTAATTAGTTTTAATAAAATAGAATTGAAAAACAAATTACTTCAATTTAAAAATCTCTCTCAACCCGACGAAATAATTTTACAGGCTTTTAATTTAAGAGAAAAATCAAATTGGAAAATTAAAGACGCCAGAGCAAATATTTCAAAAATTGGAAAACCCGAAGACTACATTGAAAAAATTTCCTACCGTCCATTTGAAAAGCGTTACATATTTTATCACCCCTCTTTAGTGGAGCGACCTCGCTTTGACGTAATGCACCACTTGTTGGAAAAGAATATAGCAATAGCAGTTTCAAAACAAGTAAAAGCAAGCAGAACTTGGCAACATTGTTTAGTAACCGACTCTATTATCGAAAGTTCATTTGTTTCAAACAAGACAAGCGAAATAACATCAATCTTTCCTTTGTATCTTTACCCTGAGTCTTCAAAGGGAAAACACAAAGCCGGTTCAATGGTAATGATGCTTTTCGAACCTGAGGAAACTTACGGTAAAAAACCCAACATCTCTCCTATTATTTTTGAAAAGTTAGAACAAGCGTTTAATAAAAAGCCTTCCCCTGAAAACATTTTCTTTTACATTTACGGAATTCTTTACAGCAACGTTTACCGTGAAACTTACGCTGAGTTTTTGAAAATAGATTTTCCTCGTATTCCTCTCACTAAAAGTTTTGAACTTTTCAAAAAGGTCGGCGCTTTGGGCAAAGAGTTGGTTGAATTACATTTGTTAGAAAGCCCCGCTCTGAACAACCCGATAACAAAGTATCAAGGCAGCGGGGGAAACGACAGAATTGAAAAAATTGTTTACAAAGAAGACGAAGAACGTGTTTATATTAACAAAGAAAAACATTTTGAAGGTATTGCTCCCGAAGTTTGGAATTACCACATCGGCGGATACCAAGTTCTGCAAAAATATCTTAAAGACCGTAAAGGACTCAATATGGACGATGCCCCTCATTATTGCAAAATAGTCACAGCTCTAAAAAAAACTATTGAAATACAAAAACGGATAGACAAAATTTGTCCTATGGCCGAAAAAGAATTAATTGATTTTTAATAAATTTACAAGTGGATTTTTCGCAGACTAAATTCAATCAGCGAAAATTCTAATCTTGAAGGAAGAGTAAAAAACAAATAAACGTTACACAATTTTAAACAATTCAAATGATAATATACTTAGTAGGAGACAGTTGCGTAGGAAAATCAACAATTTGAAAATTATTGGCGGATAAAATTGGTTTCACTTTCTACGATTTTGATCTTGAAATTGAGAAATATTACAAAAAACCGATTGAAAGAATCCAGCATGAAAGTATTTTTATTGATGAATATAGAAGAAAGGCAAGTGTTGCATTGGACCTATTATTTTCCAAAGAGGGTAACATCGTTGTTGCAGGAAATCCTTAGGGGCTAAAGTTTTACTCTCTAAGGGTTTATAAAAAACACAAAGCAAATAAGAACATTATTTCACTTTATATTAAGGATTCGCCCGAAAATATCTTGAAAAGATTAACCTTTTACGATAAAGATTCAAAACCTATAACAGTCGTTATGAACGACAAGAATAAGAAACATTATCTAAGAAAAATAAAATTAGATCATACGTATTTCAAAAGTTCTTATGAACGTGCGGATTACCAAATAAATATTGAAAATGTTAAGCTAAATGATATTCTAAATTTGATTTTACGAAAACTTCAAGAAAGAGGGATCTCACTACCCTCAAAAGAAAAAAGGCACTAATTTAAAGTTGTTCTATTACAAAAAAGTTGTTTCTTATGAGAGATATTGTTACATTACATTAAATAAGTATTATTATTTGCTTTATCTCAATAAATACTCCTGACAAAAAATGAAGTTTACACAATACTTTTTATACACACGAACTCGTCCCGACAGAGCAAAAATAAAACTTGAATGTATTGAAGAAGGAATAAAAAATCCATGTAAAATTGAAGTGCAACAAGATGGCAGAATAAGAAAATGGACAAAGATTAAAGATAAATATTTAAGAATAATTTTACTTGAAGATGGAGAAACTGTACATAATGCCTTTTTCGATAGAAATTTTAGGGAGGAATAAAAAATGACTATCAATTACTTTGCAGATACAGACACCGCACTATTAGAATTCTCAAACAAACCCGTAAAAGAAACTGTCGAAATCTCTGAAAACTTATACGTTGATATTGATAATAATGGAAATCCCGTGAGTTTAACAATTGAACACGCATCTGTGTCGGCGAATTTACCGAATATTTCATTCAAACAGATAACAAAAGAAGAAAAAATTTTGAAAAATGCCGAATTACAATGAGAAAGAGATAATAACTCTTGAACATATAAAAAAATGAGCTCGACAATTTTTAGGGAAGACGGTTACAGATTTTTTTCTTCACAAGAGCAGAAACACGGAAACATGTTCGTGTGGCTTCAAATGAAGGAGAAGCAAAGTTTTGATCAGAACCTGAAATTGAATTAGGTAGTGTAACAAATTTTATGTAAATGGAATTCCTCAGAAGTGTAGTTGGAGTGTAACGAAACGGAGCTTCTGAGGAATTTGCGAAAAATTTAATTAACTTAATTTAACCATTTATGAAATTATCAGAAGAACAATTCGGGATTCAACGATGAAAAAGTTCGTTTTAATTCTTTCGTTTATTTTTACATTTAACCTTTTTGCTCAGGACACTTTAATATTTCATCGAGATTACATTCCCTGGCCGGACACTACCTTGGTTTTCCTTCCACATCAACAAAAGCCGGTTATTAAACTGCCACTTCTGTTCCTTCTCCACGGCTGGGCGGGAACTTACAGGCAATGGAATCGGGAGATAAATTTGCAGGATTACGCCGACAACTACGGCTGGATTATTGTTACTCCCGACGGTTTCTACAACTCCTGGTATGTAAACAGTCCGCGCAAAAAGAATTGCCAGTTCGAAACTTTCTTCTGAAAAGATTTGGTACCCAAGTTATTTGCCGAATACAAAATTGACAGCTCGAAAATTTTTATTTCGGGTTTAAGTATGGGCGGACACGGTGCAATGACGTTGTTTTTAAAACATCCCAAATTTTTCTTAAGTGCAGGAAGCACAAGCGGTATTTTGGATTTGACTTATTTCCCGGACCGCTGGAGTATGAAGAACGCACTGGGAAGTATTGAAAAATATCCCGACGCCTGGAAAAATAACTCTGCAATTTACCTATTGAAAAATATTGCAGGGACAAATAAGCAAATCATTTTCGATTGCGGAACCGAAGGCTTTGCTTACAATGTTAACAAAAAGTTTTTCGACGAATGCCGGCGGTTGAAAATCAAAGCTACTTTCATTTCTCAGCCTGGACGGCACACACATTCCTACTGGCGCAAAAGCATTAAATACCATTTCTTCTTTTTTAACCAATTACTGAAAGAAATGGGAAAGAAGTAGGAAAAAATAATTCTTTAATTCCCGCTGAATTTTAGCAAATAGGCTTTAATGAATTCGTTAATTTCACCGTCCATTACTGCTTGAACGTTTGAAGTCTCAACGTTTGTGCGGTGGTCTTTCACCATATTGTAAGGGTGAAAAACGTACGAACGGATTTGACTTCCCCATTCGATTTTCATTTTGCCCTTTTCAATCTCGTCCATTTCGGAGGTTTGCTTTTCCAATTCCTTTTGGTAAAGTTTCGATTTTAAAATTCTTAAAGCGTTATTTTTATTTTGCAACTGGGAACGCTCGCTTTGGCACGCGGCTACAAATCCCGTGGGAACGTGAGTAATTCGGACAGCCGTTTCAACTTTATTCACATTCTGCCCGCCTTTGCCTCCGGAACGGAAAGTGTCTATTTTCAAATCTGCCGGGTTGATTTCGATTTCAATTGAATCGTCCACTTCAGGCATTACAAATACCGAAGCAAATGAGGTGTGCCTTCGCTTGTTAGAATCGAACGGTGAGATACGCACTAAACGATGCACACCGCTTTCCGCTTTCAGATAACCGTAGGCAAATTCGCCCTCGACTTCCAGCATGGCGCTTTTAATTCCCGCACCCTCACCGTCCAATCTGTCGATCAGTTTCATTTTAAAATCATTTTTCTCACCCCAACGGAAATACATTCGCATCAGCATTTCCGCCCAATCCTGTGCCTCTGTACCTCCCGCACCGGCATGAATGGTGAGAATGCAGTTTTTATCGTCGTCTTTTCCACTTAACATACTCTTAAATTCAGCATCGCCGATTTTCTCCTCTAACTTTGCAAGGTCTTTTTCTATTTCTTCTTCCTGGCTTTCGTCCTCTTCCATTTCCGCAAGCTCAATAAATTCGGCAAGTTCCGTGTAAGGCTTTTCCAAGTTCTCCCAAAGCTCGATCCACGTCCGGAGGGATTTTATTTTCCGAAGGGTTGCTTGTGCTGATTTCTGATCGTTCCAAAAATCGGAGTGCTCGGAAAGTGCTCGGAGTCTTTCAATCTCCTCGTTCTTGGAATCTACATTAAAGATAACCTCGTAGATTCTCTATTTTCTGATGAAGCTCTTCCAACTTTTTCTTTTGTTCTACAAACATGCTTTCCTCAAAATTTTTGAACGCAAAAATATAAATTATTTGGCAAATAAACTTTTGACAATTAAAAATATTTGTAGTAGTTTCAATTATATTAAATTGAACGTTAAATAAAGTTTAAAAAATGGATAGAA
>WFQV01000365.1 GCA_015486905.1 Melioribacteraceae bacterium
ATATGTATCTTTTTTTTGTCATCTAATTCTAAATTGAAAAAAGTTAAATAAACCAGAAAGAGAAGTAAGAAGTAAGGAAACATTTTTTACCCTCATCACTGAGTTTTTTGTTTCAAAATATTTTAAAAATGTCTTGCCCAACAATAACCTCTTCTTAATAAATGTAAACTATCAAATTTTTTGTTTTTATGCAAGTGAAAGAAATTAATTTTTGGATTGTTGGAGGGGGGATGAATTTAGAATGGATTGGGCTGAGATTTTGTAAATTTATCGCACCCGCTAAATAAGGTTCGCAATGAGAGTAGTTTATGGTTTGGTTAACTTTATTGCAGTTAAACTGTTACCACTTGATAGAGTTACAGACATGCTGCAATAGTTTTACTGTTTATTGAAATTACTTTTTGGCAAAATATTTAACTAATTCTAATCCTCTGAAATCCGAATCTTGTGTCCAAACCAAAGCATCATTTACCTTAGCTGTTGCATAAATTATGCTATCAGCCATTGGTATATTTTTTTCAAAACTTAATTTGGCTGCTTGCATTGCAATTGACGGAGTTACATCTATCACTTTAGCTTGTCTCATTAAACCCAAAATTTGTAATGCGGTATTTTCATCTTTTTCTTTTAAAACTTTCTTGTAAACTTCATAAATATTTATTGTTGAAACTAAAAGCTCTTCGGTGTTTTCTATAGCTTCGGCAAAGTTATCTGCATTTTTACTATCGGATAAATATTCCAACCATCCGGAAGAATCTACTAAATTCATATCCGGTCTCCCTCTCTTTCAATATCGGTATCAATACCCTTTAATAATCCACGGGCTTCTTTTATATCCTTGAGAAGAAGAAATTCAATTCTATCTCCGAATTCCATTATTTGCAATTTCTGTCCCGGTCGTAAATCCAATTTTTCTCTAATTTCTTTAGGGATAACGACTTGATATTTCGGCGAAATTTTTACCGTATTCATATAAACCTCTAATATGTTTTACAACAAATATATCGATTATTTCTCCGTAAATCAACAAATTATCGTTCGTGTTCCGGGTTGTTTTTGATTAATAACGGCTCCGTTTTTCACCTGACTTTCCTCCAATTCTTTTTATCGGGAGAAGGGAAGTTGGTTAGCTGCCAATTTACATTTCAAGTAATAAAGCAATTTTATTCAGAGCTTTTTTTAATACGTCTTTTGGTAACTTACATGCAAACTGAGCTTCACGACGATTCCAATCAAGACTTTTTATTTGGTCAGATAAAATAACGCCTTGCACTTTTAATCCGGATGGAATTTTTATTTCAAACGGATATCCTTTTTCTTGATTAGTAATAGGCAAAAATAATGCTAATTTTGTTTTCTCATCATAAATTTTCGGTGTTATAACAACTGCAGGTATCCTTCCGGCTTGTTAGTGACCTGTTTGCGGATTAAAATTCAACCATACTATATCACCGGTATCCGGCACATAATATTTAGATATTACCACTGTTCATTCCCGACCGGCTCACCAAAGTCAAGCTCTCCGTGCAAATTTGATTCATCAATTTTGTCAACCAGATCTTTTAGAGTTAATTTCTCTTTTGAAAGTTCAATGAAAATTCTGTTATCTTCTAAAGTAAGATTTACGAATTCATCTTCTCGAATTTTCGTTTGAGAAGCAAACGCTTTTGGAATCCTCAGAGCTAAACTATTTCCCCATTTTTTAACTTTAACACGCATAAACACACCTAAAATGTTTCTACAACAAAGATACATAATTGTTGACTTTTTTCAAAAAAGAATGCAATAATTATTCAAAGGCAGATTCCCCGAATTTTTTTGGGGGACAGTACTTGAATTTAGAATTTAGAATTTAGAATTTAGAATTTTGAATGGATTGGGCTGAAGTTTTGTGGGATTTCCACACTCCCTTCGCTTGCCTGCAATGACAGCTCCACATTTAACCATCCAATCATCCATTTATCCAATTATGCAAGTTTCCGGTTTGGTACGAATCCCCGAAAAATGCGAGCGAAGGCGGACCTGTCGCGCCGAAGCCACGAGCGCAGCGAGGGCGAAGGCGGATCCTCCAGTAATCTCTCTTCCGAATGAAAGAAAAATTTGGCTAAAGCCATTTTTATTTTTGTTCTTCTCTCCGTTTGCTGAAGTAAACTGCAATTTGACTTAATTAATCAGAATAATGAAAGCACAAAATTGTTACTGAAAACAAAAATTACCACTGAAATCACAAAATTGTAATTTAGGGCACAAAATTGCCGTCGGTTTTAACCGACGGCTGAAAAAGACAACAAAACTTGCAGGGCTTCAGCCCCATTGAATTTCCACAAAGTTAAAAGTGTTTGTTTTGTCACAATTTTTGCTCGTCCCGCCAACGGCGGGAAAAATTGCGCCAAAACGGCGATCGGCTGGGCGCCGTGCTTTCGTACTTCCACAACTGAAATTCTGGGTTAATAATAAGAATTATTAGGGCCAAAAGACAAAAATACATTACACGCAATTGCATTAACCAATGACTTCAGTCATTGTATTACAGAAGAAGCAAACGAATCAAATAACCTGTTTACAGGTTTGTGTGAAAGAGATTTTGTTAAATGGGAAAACCAATAAACTGGTTAACAACGTTTTGGGTCTATCAGCCAAGCCCCACGACTGAAGTCGTGGGTTAACTACATGAGTATTTAGGTTGTAATTATTAGTTGAGTTTTGCTTAAATGCCAATTTTTGTAAATGAAATTATCAACCCCAACACTCCTTCGACCATTCACAATTCACCATCCAATTATTCAATTATCCAATCATCCAGTAATCTCTCTTCAGCATGAAAGTGAAATGCGGCTAAAGCCGAAAAATTTTTCTTCTATTCTAAGCACGTTGACTGAAGTCAACGGCAATGCTGACCAACCCAATATTCTATTGACCATTTACAATTCACCATTCAAAATCCATCTATCCAATTATCCAGCCATCCAACTTGTCGCGCCGAAGCCCGAGCGTAGCGAGCGCGAAGGCGGACCTGTTCTCCGATTCTTTTTATCGTGGGCTTGGTGGAAAGGAGCGATTGCGGCTTGTTCAACCCTTTGCAATTGTTTCCCACACTTTTAAAAATTCCTCTGCGGTTAAAATTGATATTTTGCTCTTTTTGTAATCCCGTTTATTTCTTGTTATCAATAATTTGATTCCATTATTTACCGCCGTGAAATATTGTATTGCATCTTCAAAATCAATGAAATCAGAGTTCAATGATTGTTCAATTACTTTTTCATCAATCGGCAAAATGGTTAAGAAAGTTTTTAATTTTCTTAAATTTTTTAATGCAGATGCGTTTGAAGTTAGTTTTCTCAGAAGATAATGAAGATTCGCGAATACTAAGGGAGAAGTAAATGCGGTAATTTCTCCTTTGTCAATTAGGGTAAATAATTTTGAAGAATGAATATAGTATGGCTCTCTTTTTGCAAGCAAATCTAAAATTATGTCAGAATCAACAAATAATCTTTTAATCATAAATATTTCTCTTCAAGATGCTTCCCGTATGTTTCTTTTAAATCAATATTTTTAGGCAACTTAATAATTCCGGATAATTCAAGTACATTAGGAGATATTTCAAGTTCATCCTTATTTTCCTCTTCTGTTATCAAGTTAAAATAATTTTCAACTAAAACCGAAAGACTCCTTTTGTTTTTAGAAGCATATTTTTTTGCGCGTTCAATTGCTCTTTTATTTAGCTTTAATGTTAGTTTTGTGTTCATTTGATTTACCGCCTTATTACGTATTGTTTAATATTTAAAGATACGTATTTGTTCCTGAAAAATCAAGAATGTATTCAGCTGAATAACGTCTTGAGCTTTACCTTACCTACGGCAGGGGTACAGATTTAAAATCGGTGGCAAAAAATGATAAAATAAGAAAGAAGAAACGAGAAATAAGAAATGGTTAAACGCGAGACGTAAGACGCGAGACGCTAGACCAGCTTAGTTAAAAGTTGAAAATGGGAACTCTGAAATCCTAAACATTAAGGGGTTCAGGTTGATTCCCACAAAATCGGAATCCTTGCATAAATGGATGATTGGATGACTGGATAATTGGATATCAGCCTTCTCCCGACAAGTTGGACTTCGTTGTGACAGGGTGCATTTTTGTAGCGTAGATTGCTTGCAATCTGCGCAAATTCAAGGGGAAACGATCTGTCTTATAATCAGCCTTAGCTTACTGAACCAGCAAAATGCTTCAACCGCATTCTGCGGGGTTCAAATTAATTTGTACCAAATCGAAAACCTTTCATAAATGGCTGATTGGATGAGTGGATGCATGGATGATTGGATGATTTTATTTTAGGTCGTCTTTATTAGACTCCGCATTCTGCGGGGCTGGGTTACAAAACTATCAGAGAACAAGCCCTCCCTCCTGCCTACCCCGCCTACCGACAGTCAGGCAGGTTCAAAAGATTTGTCCCCCGCCAAGGCGGGGTCGAAATGACAATTTCAAACTTTTTGGACAACACCCAATAGCTTCATTCAGTTTGTAATTACGCATTCTTTCCCAACAATCCAATCATCCATCCAAACATGCATTCATACATTCTTAGCGCAGCAAAGACGGCAACTAATTTCTCAATTTCAATTATTATAGGAAGTTTAAAAT
>WFQV01000366.1 GCA_015486905.1 Melioribacteraceae bacterium
ACCAACAATTTTCCTCTTAATCTTTTAACCTTTTAACCTTTTCATCTTAACTATTTACCATTCACAATTCACAATTAACCATTCATAATTCTTAGCGCGGCAAAGCCGGCAACCAATTTCCCAATTTCAATTATTACGAAAAGTTTAGAAAATTTTGACAAAAAAAACGAAAATTTGATTGAGGATACTATTCATGCAATCATGCATCTATCCAACCAAAAATCCGGTTTATCCGGCAGGTATGGCGGACTGGTTATTAATTCTTCATTGCTGACCACATTTGGATGTTCGAAATTCCGAATTCCGCACAACAATCGTTTGACTCCCCGTTTTTTTTGCCGTAAACTAAAATAAAAATTAAAAAAATAAAGGAATCATCCTGATGAAACCACTCCTATTTCTGACGGATGCACCTTTTACTGTATCCGCCATTGAAAATATTGCAAGGAACAAAAAACGAGAAATCGATTATTTCCTCCATTCAACTGAAAAAGAAAACGCACATCAATTTGATTTGCGAAATACCGAAAAAATAAATTCTCTTACCAACGAGGCCACCACTTTCGTTTTTTATCTCCACGGTAATTTAGCAGTTTACGTAATTGAGAATTTCCTTCGTTCGGTAAATAACCGCAACATGAAAATATATGTGATTCTTTCCGCCATTAACGATTTCTTTTTACGTCCTAATAAAGAGACGAGAGCCACAAAATCGATTGAGGCATTATTAAATGAAAAGGCGTGCGACCATACTGAAATAAAAATATTTCTAACGGAAGATATTTACGAAAATCATCTAAGAAAATACGAGCCTAAGGGAAAACATCCTGCCGTTTCATTTAAAGACTTAGTTGTCCCAATAGAGGCTGCGCTCGCCGCCGTTGTAAATCTCAGCGAAAAAAAAGAGTTAAAGGAGACAACCGTCTTTTTTATTAATGAAAAGGTTACGGGAAAATTTCAAGATTATTCGGAGTTTCTTAGAATCAAAACTTCCGGAATTTCTCTGCTTGAATTTGTAGGTAAAATTTTTCCAACAGACGCTCCCCTTTTTGAACATGCAAATGTTATTAGCGCAATTACAAAATTTTTAGAGGACACTCCTCTACAGCAAAACATTTTCCCCCTGCCGGTTAGTAGGTTATCTACGCATACCCCTGATTCATTCGAGAGCGTTAACAAATATTTATTTAAAATTTAAACTTTTGGAGGATAAATGAAAACTTTAACTTTTTTATTGGCATTATTTCTTGTGCGGGCATTCTTTGCTCAAGGGGCAGGCACGGCAATTCAATTTGATGGGACGGATGATTATATCTCCTACGGAGATGTGTTGGATTTAGACACACATAATTTTACTATTGAAATGTGGGTAAAAGCCAATACTTTCGTTTCCGGAGTCGGACAGATATTGATAAACAAAGGGTGTACAATTTATGGGACACCCAAAGACGCCGGTTACCAAATCCGTCTCATTGACGATAGCGGAGTTAAGACGGCGGAATTTTACGCAAGCAACGGAACTTATGATTCAGTTTCTGTTACCGGTTTAAAAACAGGCGAATGGTTTCATCTTGCAGCCGTTAGAGACGGTCAAAATCTTAAAATTTACTTAAACGGAATATTAAAAAACACTAATAATACCGGAAGAGATATTGATGTGGATAACGATATTTATTTAACTCTCGGCGCTATGGATAGGAACCCTGGCAACACTATGATTAATGAATATTTTGACGGACAAATTGACGAAGTGCGCATCTGGACCGAAGCCAGAACGGAATCAGAAATTCAAGCGAATATGTGTAAAAAATTAACCGGTTCGGAAACAAATCTTGTAGGATATTGGCGTTTGGACGACGGTAGCGGCACAACGGCAAATGACCAGACCTCTAACAATCACGACGGAACGCTTACAAATGGACCAACTTGGGTAAATTCCGGTGCGGCAATAGGAGATGAAAGCGCTTACGATTACACAGGTACAAATCCCGCTGATTTTTCGGCTACAATTTCGCATACAGACGGCGATAATATTACAGCAACCGGAGACGGAGGAACGGTTCAGGGAATTCAGGTCTATCGGGTGGATGCTACGCCGAACCGTACAGACGCTACAGCGCCTCCGGGTTTTACTCTCTACACAAACAGATATTGGGGAGTTTTTGAAGTAGGAACAAGCCCCTCCTATACAGTTACCTATTACTACAACGGTTACCCGGGAATAAGCGATGAAAATAAATTAGCGCTCGTTTCCAGAACAGACCTCTCGGATGATACTTGGAGCGATGTTGCAGCAACATTGAATACAACGGCAAAAACGCTTACAAGAAGCAATAGAACTGGCACGGAATACGCGCTCGCAAATAAAGACGCAACTTATCACGGAGCTGGACATGCGATTAGTTTTGACGGAACTGATGATTATATCGATTGCGGTAACGGAAAAAGTTTGCAAATCACCGGTGCGCTTACACTGGAAGCTTGGGTTAAATTAACGGCAACCTCTTCTTGGGACGGAATAATTAGTAAAGCAATATGGGATGAATCCAGCAGCGGTTACGTAAACACAGGATACGAATTAAAATTTAATAATAATACCAATAAAGTTGATTTTTGGCTTTCTCAAAGCGGAGACGAAACAACCAAAATGGAGGTAACCGCTAATACTGCTCTAACCACAGGAAAGTGGTATCACGTTGCGGCGGTATTTAGCCCTTCTTCTTTTGTAAAAATTTACATAAACGGAATTGAAGATATTTCTGTTACTTCCGGTGTTATTGCTTCTATTTACAATACAACCAGACCATTATATATTGGACTCGGCGCTCATGATCCGGCAAGCGGCAATGAGTATTTCAACGGCAGTCTTGATGAAGTTAGAATATGGAATATAGCTTTAACAGCGGACCAAATAAGGGAATCAATGTGCAAAAGATTAAGCGGCAACGAAAGCGGACTGGTCGGATATTGGGACTTCAGCGAAGGAAGCGGGAGCGTAACTTATGAAAAAAGCGGCAATAGCAACGACGGAAATTTGTCTTCGGGAAATCCCACTTGGGCAACCTCCGGCGCATCGGTTGGCGACGCCAGCGCTTACGATTATACCGGTACAAATCCCTCTGATTTTTCCGCTTCTATTTCACACTCGGATGGAGACAGTTTTACGGCAACGGGAGATGGAGGAACGGTTACCGGAGTTCAAGTTTACCGAATTGATGACGCTCCGAACGTAACAACCCCGCCGGGTAATATGACCCATCTTTTTACTACAAGATACTGGGGAGTAAAAATAGTAGGCAGCGGTACACCTTCTTACACAGCTACTTATTATTACCACAACAATCCCGATATAGGAAGTTATGAGAATTATCAGGATTTAGCCAAGCGGGAAAACAATGCCGCCGCATCTTGGACGGAAGGAAACGCAACGTTAAGTACCTCGGCACAAACTTTAGTCTTAACAGGTCAAACCGGGACACAATACATTGACGGAAGAGAGGATAGCCCAACGCCAGTAGAATTAACAAACTTTACGGCAAATGTTAGCGGTAACTCCGTTGAACTTAATTGGAAAACTGCGACAGAAGTAAACAATTACGGATTTCAAGTTCAAAGGAAAAAGGAAAAAGGAAAAAGTGACTGGGAAGATATCGGTTTTATTGAAGGACATGGCAATAGTAATTCACCGAAGGAATATTCTTTTAAGGATGAAAATCCCCCGAGCGGAGAAATTCAATACAGATTAAAACAGATTGACATTGACGGAGCGTTTACTTATTCCAATGTAGTTGAAGTAGAAAATAATATTCCGTCTAAATTCGAACTATTCCAGAATTACCCGAATC
>WFQV01000367.1 GCA_015486905.1 Melioribacteraceae bacterium
CAAAGAATTTAAAGTTAATTTTATTTACGCTATGCAGAAAATAAAAATTGCAATTACGGATTCGGGACTCGGAGGACTTGCCATTGCAGCGGAAGTTTTTGAAAAGCTTTTACGAGTTAATGGAATTCAACAAACCGAAATAGTTTTTGTTAATGCCTTGCCCGAGACAGGAAACGGGTACAATAAAATGAAAAGTGAGGATGAAAAAATTAAGATGTTCAACCGTGTGCTAGACGGTACGTACGGCAAATTCAAACCTGAATTTATTGCCGTAGCTTGCAACACACTCTCGGCACTCATTGAAAAGACAGAGTTTTACAGAGCACGGGGAAGAAAAATTCTTAATATTATTGACTTAACGGTAAAAGGATTTTTAAAAAGAGATATTAACAAGAGCAATTCCATTCTTTTAATTTTCGGAACCGAGACAACAATTGAGAGCAGAATTTACGAACGCTCATTTTTAAATGCAGGATTTAACGAAAAGCAAATAATGCAGGTTGCTTGTCCCCGTTTGGCTTCGGAGATTGAACTTGACTACAACAGCTTAACGACCGAGATTATTGTGAATAAATGCGTTAATGAAGCTCTTGCCAGAAACGATTTTTCAAATAAAACGGTTTACATTATTTTGGGATGCACGCATTATCCTTACGTCCTGAAAATTTTTGAAAAATATTTACGTGCAAAAATTATCGGGAAGTTCGAAATAATTAATCCGAACAGCACAATGGTATCGAAAATTTTGGAGAGTTGCTCTGCTGCAAAATCCGAAAGGAAAGGGAAATCCGTTGCCGGGAATGTTAGCATTAAAGTTTATTCGCGGGCTATAATTTTGCCAGAGGAAATTAAATCCGTTTCCGCTTTACTGAAACCTATTTCCGGCGCAACAGCCGTTGCATTAAAAAACTACATTTTAGAGAAAGAGCTTTTTTAATCCTTTGAGAGATAATCCGACAATTCCTCCTCCAACATTTACCGTAGCGTAGATTGCTTGCAATCTGCGTAAGGAGTAAAAAAACAAAAGCTAAAAAAAAATAAAACCACACAGTTTGCCCGCTACGCTAAGCAAACTGTGCTACGTTGTGATATCAATTTTGTCTCGTCATACCGTAACAAATAATCTTTAAAAAAATTATGTAAAACAGATTGATTAAATGAAACATTTACCGTAGCGTAGATTGCTTGCAATCTGCGTAAGGAGTAAAAAAACAAAAGCTAAAAAAAGAAACCACACAGTTTGCCCGCTACGCTCAGAAATCTGTGATATCATCATCCAACCATCCTTATCGCGGCAAAACCGGCAACCAATTTCCCAATTTTAATTATTACAAAAGTTAAAAATATTTTGACAAAAAAAACGAAGATTTGATTAAGGATACTATTCATCCAACCATCCAACAGTCCGTTTTATCCTATAAATTTTCTGCTCGATTTCGTCATGGTTTGCAGAAAAATAAACGGAACTACAGATTTCAACCAAATTTGCTTCTTATTTTTATATAATGTTAAAAAAAAGATAAATCATTATGAATGAAAAAACGTTTTTTGTCCCGCTTTTATTTTTACTCCTCTTAGTTGGTTGTGGAGAGAAAAAAACGAAAATAAGAAATACCGGTTTAAAAATCGATTCGGCTAAGGTTGAGATACGTAAATTCTATTCGGAATCCTCCGGCTACGGGAAAATCGAACCTGTTAAATCTATTACACTCGAAACGAAATTTGACGGTATTATTAAATTTCCAAAAATTAACGGGCTAATTAAAAAAGGGGGAATCGTTTATCAATTGACCGGCAAAGAAGTTGAAAATCAAAAAGCGATTCTTCAAAAAAATTTTGACTTGGCAAAGAGTGATTTTTCATATTTCTCGTCGGTTTTTAAGCGTAAAAAGAAATTGGCAGAAAAAGAATTTCTTTCACCGGAAGCGTTCGATAAATACAAACATGATTACCAAAACTCAAAAATCAAATTTGAAAAGGCAAAGAAAGAGCTGAGCTATTTTCTTAAGATGATTTCTTTTGCCGCTCCCTTTAACGGGAGTCTCTCAGAAGTAAAAGTTCCGCAAGGCGCCGACGTTAAAGCAGGCGAGCAAGTAGCAAAGTTTCAAAATACCGATAAGGTAAAACTTGTTGCCGTTTTCTACGGTGATATTTCACTTCTCTCTTCAAGGAACCTTTTCCTCGATATTAATGGCGAAAAATTCAAGGGGAATATTTTATTTTTGGAAAGGGCGATAAATACTCAAAACGGCGGACATACTGTTTGGATTGAACTGAATAAAAAAAATGATTTAATCCCCGGTAAATATGTAAATTACAAATACTGCTACAATGAGCATTTCTCTCCTGCCGTTCCGGTAAAATCGGTTGTTCTCGATAAAGGAAATTATTTCGTCGTTGTAGCGAAAAACGGTAAATATGAGAAAAGGAGAGTTTATCCTGGCGTTACGGATAGCGGCAAAGTTGAAATCAAGAAAGGACTTAATAAGAACGAGTTTGTTCTTACAAAAGGAGCCTTTGAATTTTATTACGGAAATTTAAGTAAAACAATGAATGTCGGAGATTAACAGAGACTCAAAGTGAAAAAGTTTTTTAATTATTTCATAGCACGCCCGTTTTATTCGATTGTAATTATCTTCTTTCTGATTATTACCGGCATTTGGAGTATTTACAAAATGCCGATTGATTATTTCCCGGGTTTAAATTATCCGCTTGTTAA
This sequence comes from Melioribacteraceae bacterium, assembly GCA_015486905.1. Classification (GTDB taxonomy): domain Bacteria; phylum Bacteroidota; class Ignavibacteria; order Ignavibacteriales; family Melioribacteraceae; genus WFQV01. The sequence continues at coordinate 2,720 of WFQV01000367.1, forward strand.
TGTTGTTACTCAATATCCCGGCGTTTCGCCTAATGATATGGAAATTCTTGTTACACGTCCCATTGAAAACAGACTTCGTGGAATACGCGGAGTGAATAGAACTTCATCGATTACTTCAATGGGTGTTTCGCAAGTAACGGTCGAGTTTAGCAATAAATACTCGATAACCCAAGCGCGGCAGTTAGTCGCCGCGGCTCTTTCGCAGTTATCGGGGCAATTACCCGACGGGGTGAAGCCTGTTATCGATAATCTCGGCAGCAGAATGGAGCAAATAATCGGGTTTACTTTTGTGAACGGAAATATTCCCGCGAGCGATTTGAGAGCGATTATTCAGTACAGAATAAAGCCGGCTCTTTTGAGCGTTGGGAATATTTCAAAGATTGACGTCTTCGGCGGCGAACGTAAAGCTTTTGTTGTGGAACCGGATTTGAATAAAATAAAAGTTCTGAATATTTCACTCTCGGATATTCGGAAAGCATTGAGAGAAAATAATATTATTGTATCCGGTCGCTATATTGAAAAAGGATATTTCGATATTCCCATACGCGGTGATGGGCGGTATCAGTCGCCGGACGATTTAAAATATGTTAAAGTAAATTCTTCTTCAAGGGGAAAATCGGTTTTCTTAAAGGATATTGCTGTAATAAGAGTGGGGGGGTTACCTGAACATTACATCGTTCGCAGTTCGCATTTGCCTGCCGTGACACTCATTGTGCAGAAAGCTGACGGTGCGGGAACGATTAAAGTTTCAAAATCAATACAAAGAAAATTGTCTGAACTGAAGCCGTTACTTCCTCCGGGGACTACTATCCACAAATTTTATGACCAGTCGGAAGTTTTACAGGAATCAATGAACGGCGTAAAAAGTGAAATTTATTTTGGCGCTATCCTTGCAATGTTAACAATTTTTGTCTTTCTCAAACGTTGGGCGCCTACATTGATTGTTTCTCTTACAATACCCTTAGCTCTGATGTTTGCTGTAATTGCGATGTATCTATTCGGATATTCCCTTAATATGATTACGCTTGCGGCATTAACTCTTTCATTGGGAATGGTTGTTGACGACTCGATAATAGTTCTTGAAATAATTGAAAAATATCTTGAAAAGGGGAAAAAGATTAAGAACGCGATTATTGTTGGCGTTAAAGAAATTTTTTCAGCCGACTTGAACGGAACGCTAACAACCATTATTGTTTTTCTCCCTTTGCTTTTTATCGGCGGATATATTAGCGGTTTGATTACACCTTTCGGTGTTACTATTGCACTTACGCTGCTTGGTTCCTTCATTATTTCCATTACGGTAATTCCATCGATGATGTATTGGAAAGGGAAGATTAAAACCGGTAAAAACTTAAAATCAAAATTAGTTGAGCGCATAATAAGTGTAAATAATCGTATTCTAAATTATTCAATGAGCCATAAAAAAA
>WFQV01000368.1 GCA_015486905.1 Melioribacteraceae bacterium
AATATCGGCACCAAATTTAAAGTGATTAAAATTCTTAACTTGGACGGTTCCTTAACGATTTCCAACAGAAAAGGAAAATTTAGTGTTAGCAAAGTTATTGCTCAGAACATATTTGTCAGTGAGGTTAAAAAATGAATAATCCTGTTTTTCTGCTTTTTATTTTACTCCTACTTATTTTATTCCTGACATTGGTTGTCGTTTTTAAAAATCCAATCGCACACTATTGGAATAAAATAAATTTAAAAAAAACAAGAATATTGGTTGAAGACGCGCTCAAACACCTTTACGATTACGAATACAAAGGCTTGCTTCCCACGCTGGAAAGCCTCTCCGGAGCGCTTTCCATTTCCACTCATAAGGCTGGTAAGTTAATTGAAAGACTCGTGGATATGGGTTTGCTAAAATTCAAAGATGACAAAATTGAGCTTACTCCCGACGGCAGGGTTTACGCCTTGAAAATTGTTAGAATCCACAGATTGTGGGAGAGATATTTGGCGGAGGAGACAAGCGTTCCCACTACGGAATGGCACGAGGAGGCGGAACTTCGTGAGCATGAATTATCCTACGAAGAAACGGAAAGATTAGCCGCAAAATTAGGCAACCCTTTAATCGACCCGCACGGCGACCCAATTCCTTCCCCCGAAGGTAAAATGCCGGAGCAAAAAGGAATTTCATTAACCGAGCTTGAGGAGGGTGAGTACGGTAAAGTAATACACGTTGAAGACGAACCCACGGAAGTTTACGAGCAGATTTCAGCTTACAACATTTTACCCGGTATTCAAATAAGAATAATCAAAAAGGACGAGAGGAAGATTCTCTTTGACGCCGAGGGTCAGGAAGCAATGCTTGCTTACCGCTTTGCGCGTAATATTAACGTAGTCCGTTTGACTCCGGAAGAAATAGTGAAAGAAAAATTTAAAACACTCGACGAACTTAACTTAAACGAAGAAGCGGAAATAATAGGCATCTCGAAATCCCTAATCGGTCAGCAGAGGCGCCGATTACTCGATTTCGGTTTTGTACCCGGCTCACAAATAAGAGCGGTGCTGCGTGCCGCAGGCGGAGACCCAACAGCCTATTTGATTCGCGATACAATCGTAGCTCTCAGAAAAGACATTGCGTTAAAAATCTTCATTTCCCCGGAGGTCAAAAGTGTTGAATAATAAATGTGAAAACTGCCCCGTTCACCAAACGGAACACCTTGTAAAACTCGGAATCGACATGGAAAATTTCGATTTCGTTATTGCACTTGCAGGCAATCCGAACACGGGCAAGAGTACTGTGTTTAATGCTCTTACGGGACTTAAGCAACACACGGGAAACTGGCCCGGCAAGACGGTTACAAGAGCCGAGGGAGGATTCATTTACGGTAAAAACCGGTTTAAACTTGTGGACTTACCCGGTACTTACTCGCTGCTTTCAACAAGCACTGACGAAGAAATAGCCCGCGACTTTCTCCTCTTCGGCAAGCCGGATGTCACCGTCATTGTTGTAGATTCAACAAGATTGGAGCGGAATTTGAATCTAACACTTCAGATATTGGAAATAACAGACAGAGCGGTTCTCTGCTTAAATTTAACGGACGAAGCCGAAAGGCACGGCATAAAAATAGACGAAAGAGCTTTGGCAAGAAGATTAGGTATTCCCGTTGTTCCTACCGCCGCAAGAATTAACCGCGGGATTGACAGATTAATTCAAACAATAGACGAAGTAGCAACCGGCAAATACAAGTGTAACCCTTTTCGAATCTCCGCTACCACTCCACAATTGGACAAGGCTATCGACAAAATCGTTAAAAAATTAAAAAACGTTTACCCTGACTTACCTAATTTACATTGGGTAGCGCTTAGGCTTTTGGAAGGAGACCAAAGCATTTTAAACGCAATTAGAACAGGCGAGATTGCTTCATTACAAGAAAATTTTGCCCAAGCGGAGGAAACGGCTTAAATGAATAAAGACAAGCATCAAATAGAACAATTAATTGAAGAAGTCAATGGTGCACGTTGGCAGCTGAAAAATAATATTTACGATTCGGTCACAGCGGCTATTTACAAAAACGCTGAAAAAATTACGAGGGAAGTATTAAAAAAGGGAGAAGATAAAAAATTAACCCTCGATGAAAAGTTGGACAAATTGGTTACAAGCAAGTGGACGGGTTTTCCGATAATGTTTCTGCTATTGGCTTTGGTTTTGTGGCTTACGGTAATCGGTGCGAATTACCCTTCGGATTTTTTAGCCAAAATCTTGGTGGATGATTTACACCCAATACTCAAAAATTTTTTCCTTTCAATCGGCACACCGTTCTGGATAGTGGGGCTTTTCATTGACGGAGCTTATTTATCAATGGCTTGGGTAGTGAGCGTAATGCTTCCTCCGATGGCAATCTTTTTCCCTCTCTTTACAATATTGGAAGATTTCGGTTACTTACCCCGCGTTGCATTTAATATGGATTCCATATTTAAACGAGTCGGCGCACACGGCAAGCAAGCGCTTACAATGTCGATGGGCTTCGGCTGTAATGCTGCCGGTGTAATATCTACTCGCATTATTGACAGCCCCCGTGAACGACTGATTGCAATAATCACAAATAATTTTTCGCTTTGCAACGGTCGCTGGCCCACACAAATTTTAATTGCTACCATTTTCATCGGAGCTTTGTTCCCGCCTTATTTGGCTGGAATGGTTTCGGCTGCTGCGGTTATTTCAATAGCTCTCTTGGGAATCCTTTTCAGTCTAATAGTTTCTTGGGGACTTTCAAAAACAATACTGAAGGGAGAGGCTTCGGCTTTTACTTTGGAGCTTCCGCCTTACCGCCCGCCAAGAATTCTGCAAACACTTTACACCTCATTAATTGACAGAACGATTTTCGTTCTCTGGCGGGCAATTATTTTCGCCTTCCCTGCAGGAATGTTAATCTGGCTGGTGTCGAATATTACAATAAATTCGGTCAGTCTTGCCGAATATTTTATTCATTGGATTGACCCTGCGGCTCTGCTCTTCGGGCTTAACGGCGTAATTATTTTGGCTTACATTATTGCAATTCCTGCGAACGAAATAGTAATTCCTACGGTTTTAATGTTAACAATATTGGTCCACGGCACCGGCGGTTTGGGCGCCGAGGCAGGTGTTCTGTTCGAAAG
>WFQV01000369.1 GCA_015486905.1 Melioribacteraceae bacterium
CCAACTTAACCTTCTTCAGTAAGCTTCTTTCCGTTTTCCACTTTCAACTAATAATGAGACTTACGTCTAACGTCTTACCTCTTGCGTCTCGTATTTAACTATTTTTTACCCCCGATTTTAAACTTGTACCATTGAGTCATCAAAAAAAAGAAAAAATCACTTCTTTAAGCATTTTATTTGAAACAGCTTTATTTTTAAATTAAGTTTAATTAAAACTTGGCGGTAAGTTTTCAAATTAGCACGGGAGGAAAAAATGGCTATTCAAACATTAAACCCTGCAACCGAAGAAACGGTGAAAATTTTCAACGAAATGACTCGCGATGAAGTTGAAAGAATTATTCAAAAGTCACACCAGGCTTTTCTTTCTTGGCAAAAAACTTCTTTCTCGGAAAGAAGAGAGTTAATGCACAATGCAGCAAACATTTTAAGAAAGAAGAAAAATGAGTTAGCTAAAACAATGACGCTTGAAATGGGAAAGCCCATCAAACAAGGGGAAGCGGAAGCAGAGAAATGTGCATGGGTGTGCGATTATTACGCTGAGAACGCCGAAAGCATCCTATCGAAAGAGGCAATTAAAACCGATGCTTCGGAGAGCTATGTGCGGTTTGACCCCTTGGGAATTGTCCTTGCCGTAATGCCGTGGAACTTCCCTTTCTGGCAGGTCTTTAGATTTGCCGCACCTGGCTTAATGGCTGGAAACGTGGGTGTTTTAAAGCATGCATCCAACGTACCTATGTGTGCCGAAGCAATTGAAAATATTTTTAACGAAGCGGGTTTCCCCGACGGAACATTTAAGAACTTAGTAATCTCATCAAAATTGGTTCCGTACGTAATAGATCACCCGTTTGTAAAAGCGGCTACTTTAACCGGTAGTGAAGATGCCGGGAAACATGTTGCTGAGCGTTCGGGGAAAAATCTCAAAAAGACGGTAATGGAATTAGGCGGCAGCGACCCGTTCATTATTCTCCCCGACGCCGATTTGGAAAAAGCTTCGTCCGTTGCCGTAACCGCAAGAATGATTAACAACGGACAGAGTTGCATCGCCGCAAAAAGATTTATCGTAACCGAAGCAGTTTACGACGACTTTCTAAAGCTTTTTGCTGAAAAAATGAGCGCTGTCAAAATCGGTGACCCGATGGAAGAGTCCACAGAATTAGGTCCTTTGGCTCGCGAAGATTTGCTCCTCGAGCTTCACGCACAAGTTACGGAGTCGGTTAAAGCCGGCGCAAAAATTTTAATAGGCGGAGAAAGAACCGGCACCAAAGGCTTTTACTATCCCCCAACCATTTTAACCGATGTTCACAAAGGAATGCCGGCTTACGAGCAAGAGCTTTTCGGTCCCGTTGCTTCGGTAATTAAAGCTAAGGATGAAGCCGACGCAATAAGAATTGCAAACGATTCGGCGTTCGGACTCGGCGCCTCGCTTTGGACAAACGATATTAAAAATGCAAAAGTTTTAGCCAAAGAGATTGAAACAGGTTCGGTTTTCATTAACGGACTTGTTAAATCCGACCCGCGCCTTCCTTTCGGCGGTATTAAAATCTCCGGCTACGGCAGGGAACTTTCACATTACGGGATTAAAGAATTCGTAAACATTAAAACCGTTTGGATTGCTTAGTAAATGAAACAATCATGACTAAGTTTAAGACACCATAGGAAATGATTATTAATTATGAATTATGAATGTTGAATTAATTTGGTAATGAATAATGCGAGACGATAAAATTGATTGCATGATTGGATGAATGCATGGTTGCATGATTGTTCTGATATTTTTTGTTCGGATATTGAAATTAAGGTTAAGATTGAGATTGGGAATCGTTACTAATTATTCACCTGCTAATTTTTTAACGCGTGGCGTCGGGCTTAAGACTAAATTCGCGTAATTAGCGGCTAAAAAATAAACACATGAAACACACATGACTAAGTTTAAGACACCATGGGAAATGATTATTAATTATGAATTATGAATGTTGAATTAATTTGGTAATGAATAATGCGAGACGATAAAATTGATTGCATGATTGGATGAATGCATAGTTGCATGGTCGTTCTGATATTTTTTGTTTGGATATTGAAATTAAGATTGAGGTTAAGATTGAGGTTGAGATTGGGAATCGTTACTAATTATTCACCTGCTAATTTTTTAACG
>WFQV01000370.1 GCA_015486905.1 Melioribacteraceae bacterium
ATTTCTATTTATTTCCTGCCGAAATGACGAAAACAGAAAGACACTTTCCGTTTACGGCGGAACTTTAAATGTTAAAATCACCTCTCCCATTGAAACACTGGACCCGAATAAGATTTTATATTTGTCCGATTATTTAGCTTCGCAGCTTATTTACGACAGGTTGGTTAACGATTATGGAAACAATGTAGGGCTTGCTGAAAAGTGGAAGAAGTCCCGCGACGGCTTGCGATATGTCTTTTACCTTAAGAAAGGAATTTTATTCCAAAGCGATCCGTGTTTCAAAACCCAAAAGGAGCGGGAGCTTTCGGCAAGAGATGTTTTATTCACATTTAAAAGAATTGCCGACCGTAAAAATCCGAGCGTTAATTACACTCTTTTTGCCAATAAAATTAAGGGGTTGAAGGATTACCATCTCGGATTGTCCGATTCCATTGCGGGAATTAAAACAATAAACAACTACACCATTGAATTTACATTAACTAAACCTTACGTCACTTTTTTAAAATTACTCGCTGATCCCTCTGCTTTTATTCTTTCCGAAAAAGCAGTTAATTATTACGGCGGAGAAATCGGCAATCATCCAATCGGAACAGGGCCATTTAAACTTTCTTTTTGGAATCCGACGGAAGAAGTTTATTTTATTCGCAATAGAGATTATTGGCGGAAAGACAACAACGGGGAAAGGCTCCCTTTTCTCGATGCCGTCTCATTTAAATTTTTTTCGGATATGAAAGTAAAATTAGCCGATTTTTTCAAAGGGAAATGCGATTTCGTTTCTCTCAACAGAGGAGAATATAATTCGCTTGAGGACGAATTGGATACTACAAAGTTTAAGATAATTAAATCCGACAGAGCGCTGTTAGTACGATTTTACGGATTCTCTTTTGAAAAAAATACGCCGCTTGCCAAGAATCCGGAATTGCGGAAAGCCCTTGCGTATTCATTGAACAGACAAAAGTTATATGTTTCGTCGGAGTTTAAGAATTTTCCGCAGAACACTCTTGCTCCGGCTTCGTTATTAGGCGATTCAACTTTACGCTGGTATCAATTCAGTCCTGTAAAAAGTAAAAGTTTAGTGAAAAATTTCAGCAATGACAAGAATATTTATGAATTATCATCTTCGGTAAATGCACCTTTTTTAAATATAATTGAATCGGGGATGAAATCTTTAAATCTGAAAGTAGTCAGAAACGTGAACCCGAAACGATATTACGAAAGGATTATTAAAAATCGACCGGATATTTTCAGAATAAGTATGTCGCCCTCTTTCCCCGATCTTTCCGAGTATTACCAGTTATTCTATTCCAAAAGCGGAAAGTTTGTTAATTTGTTTAATTACAAAAACCCGGAATTCGATAAAATATTTGAAAAGTCTCAAGTAGAAAGTAATCCGGTTAAAAGACGCAGTCTGTTTCTTCGACTTGAAAAAATTCTGCGCGACGACGTTGCGGCAATCTACGTTTCCGAGGAAAAATATTATTACGACATAGTTCATAAAAGGGTGAAAAATTTTAGGATTGGAAACGGCTTCCCCGACTTTGCATTAATCAAGTTGTCGGAATGAAACTCCGCTTAAACATACGGAAAAAAATTCTGCTCTCTTTTATGGCGTTTGCTTTTCTGCTGCTGCTTGTGGTTGTAAACTTTTTCTACTTTCAAACCCGGAATAACATAACTGAAAGGGCTGAAAAAAATGCCGTGCGAACGTCAAAGCAATTTAAAGCTCGGTTGGATAAAAGCATCGACGACGCGTTCGTCGAGCTTAACGGAATCATCGGTTTCGGGCTGCGCAAATCGGCGGTTCCCGGCAAAGGGTTCGATAGGAAGCTTCGCGAAAACGTTAAAGATTTTCTTTCTGTTTTCCCGGCGAAATATTCAAAGCTGATATTGATTAAACTTAATTCCGATAAGATTTCCGTTTTTTCTCCGCTTCGTCTTTTTAACGGAAAAATTACAATTGAAGAAAAAGCCGAAAATATTTCTTCTTTAACGCAGCCGCTGATTAGGCAAATATCGGCAGCGAACAAAGAGAGACAAATTATTCTCAGAAACTTGAAAAGCGGCAAGGAACAAATTCTTGTTTGCCGGATTAACAAATCGGAGGAAATAAAATTAATTGCTTTTCTACGCACGGTGAAAATTGCACGTAACGCTCTCCTAAATTTCTCCCTTCCCGAAAACGGGTCGGTGTTTTTAGTTGACAAAGATAACAGAATCGTTTTCTCTTCCCAAAAGGAAATGATTAACCGCCAAATTAACGAAGCGATTCCTACAAGCAAAGTGAAACTGTCAGCCCATATTCCGGTTGGACGAAAAGGTGAGGTTACGTTTGCTCTGGCGGAGTTTCCCCGAATAGGAATGAATATCTTTGCAACAACTAACACAAGCTCGGAAACAGGAAAACTTTCGGAAGTGATTAAACAGGCAATCTATTTCAGTGCAATTATTTTTGTTCTGCTTTTCGGATTGATTTATTTCATTTCGGGACGTAGTTCAAAATCCTTAAGAACAATAACAGCAGCAGCGGGAGAAATAGCGGCGGGAGATTTTTCCCACAAAATAGAAGTTAATCGGGAAGATGAAATCGGAACGCTAATCGATTCGTTTAACAAAATGGCTGATAATCTTGAAATAATGTTTAACAAATTGAACGCTGCCAACGGCGAGCTTGAGCGGAAAATTGACGAACTGACATCTGCAAAAATTGAACTGTCGGAAAAACAACGGCTGGCATTGATTGGCGAAACCGTCTCCAAAATTTCCCACGAAATTCAAAACAAAATGAGCGGAATTTCCATTTGGGTGCAAAACCTTGAAATGCAGACTTCCTCCGATAGTCCGCTCCGGCTTTACGTTACCGAAATTAAAAAAGCTCTCTCTTCTTTTATGGATTTACTCGTGAACTTCAAAAAGTTCTACCGCCGCCCGCAATTACTGCTTGCGGAAGCCGACATTCCGGTACTTGCGAAGAGCGTCTTAGAAAAATATTCGCACAAAATTGAAGAGAAAGGAATAAACGTTGAGAAATCATTTCCAAAAAATTATCCGAAAACAAACATTGACAGAAGGATGATTGAGGAGACGATTGAGAATATTTTGTTGAACGCTATTTTTTACACCCCCAGGAAAGGGAAAATAACGGTTGCCGTAAAGTTTGAAAACGGCAGATGTGAAATTCAAATATGCAACACCGGTGATACAATAAATGTTGACCCGCCTAATAAAATCTTCCAGCCGTTTTTTACTACAAAATCAACTGGTAGCGGTCTTGGGTTAGCTATCTGCAAAAACGCAGTCGAAGCGCACGGCGGGAAAATCTTTGTTAATAACTTGGAAAACGAGGGAGTTTGTTTTAGAATTATTCTTCCGGCAAAAATTGTAAACGACAAATAATTTTAGGAATGACAATGAAAATTTTATTGGCTGACGACGACGCAGCAATCCGCAAAGGTATTGAAGTTTTTCTGACAAATATGAATCATTCGGTTTCCTCCGTCCCCGACGGAAAGGAAGCGCTCGAAGTTTCGGAAAAAGAAGATTTCGATTTAATCATCTCGGATGTTCAAATGCCGGAAGTGAACGGGCTTGAGCTCCTGAACGCTTTGAGGCAAAAGGGAAAGGACACGCCGATGATTATTATAACGGCGTTTGCAACAGTTGAAGACGCAGTTAAGGCAATGAAACTGGGCGCGAACGATTATTTGACCAAACCGCTACACCTCGAAGAACTTCAGTTGAAAATCGGGAAAATAGAGGACGAGCTGAAGTTAAAAAGAGAGAACGCCGAATTGAAAGAGCGATTAAGGCGTATTGATTTCCCCGAAATGGTAGGTGTGAGCGAGGCAATTACCGAAGTAAAAAAAATGATTGCAAAGATTGCACAAAGAGACGACGTGCCGGTAATGATTTACGGTGCAAGCGGAACGGGGAAAGAGCTTGCCGCAAAGGCGATTCACAACGTTAGCAAGCGAAACGGGGCTCCTTTTGTCGCGGTTAACTGTGCCGCCATGCCCGACGAACTTTTGGAAAGCGAACTTTTCGGCTATGTGAAAGGAGCGTTTACTGGCGCGGTAAAAGACAGAGAGGGATTATTCAAAACCGCAGATGGCGGAACCCTTTTCCTCGACGAGGTGGGGGAAATGTCCCCCCGCCTGCAGGCGAAATTGCTGCGAGCCTTGCAAGATTTTAGAATTCAGCCGCTCGGGACTTCAAATTCTTTTAACGTTGACGTTCGTATTATTGGCGCAAGCAACGTCCGGCTTCAGGATTTGGTTTCGCAAAATAAATTCAGGGAGGATTTATTTTACAGGTTAAACGTTGCCGAGATTTCCATTCCGCCACTTTCTCGGAGAAAAGAAGATATCCCGTTGCTGCTGGAGCATTTTATTTCTTCGCCGAAAATCAAAAAGGAAATCACATTCACCAAAGAAGCTCTCGCCGCATTGACGGATTACAACTGGCCCGGGAATGTTCGAGAGTTGGAAAATTTTGTGAATTCGATTTCCGTCTTTGCCGAGCGTGACGTAATCGACAGAAATGATTTGCCGGAACGTATCTTGAACGAATCTTCCGCCGTCAAATATAAATGGGATAATTTATTTGCGAACAATAATTTTCCGGATGCACAGAAAATCATTCTCGAAGATTTTGAAAAGAAATTTTTGGAGTTTCACCTTCGCAAGCACAATGGAAACATTACCCGAACAGCCGAAGCAATAGGGCTTTCGCGGGTATCGCTTCACAAAAAAATTAATGATTACGGTTTGGGCTGAGCAAAACCCTTCGGTAAAAAATGTGTAATAAGTTTCCGTTTTTCGACTCAATTCGGAATTGTTACTTCCAAAATTACACAAATTTGTAAACAACACCTTACAAC
>WFQV01000371.1 GCA_015486905.1 Melioribacteraceae bacterium
AATGAAAGATAAATGAGGCTAAAGCCAAAAAACATTGTTTCTTTTTTCAAATCCGTTGACTAAAGTCAACGGCAATGGAGCTAAAGTCAACTGAAATATTTTTTGAAGCAACCGTCAATATTAGCTAAAGTCAACGTCAATGTTGACTAATCCAACATTCCAACGACCCCTTCACAATTTACCATTTACAATTCACCATTCAACCTATCGCGACGTACCTCGCAAAATGCGGGGTAAGTCGGACCTGTCGCGACGAATCCCGACTTGTCGGGAGAAGTCGGACCATCCAACCATCCATTCATCCAACCATCCAAGATTTTCGGTTTTACAAGAACCAACTTAAGCTTCTTTCCGTTTTCCGCTTTCAACTAATAATAATAATGAGACTAACGTCTTACCTCTTTCGTCTCGCGTTTAACTATTTCTTATTTCTCGTTTCTTATTTCTTATTTTATCATTTTTTGCCACTGATTTTAAATCTGTACCGAAAAAAATAAGGTTAGATTAAATTTAAAATAAAAACGGCACGATTAAACACCGTGCCATTTTTATGGGGAGGGGAATAACATTTATTTCTTTTTCTTGGTTTTTTTAGCTTTCTTTTTCATAAAATCTTTTATTGTTACAAACAATCTTTTCTTTAGCTTTCCTTTGGTGCCGTCAAAGTAAGTTCCGGGATTTTGTGTTGAAGAAACAACAAACCGCTTTCCCAACTTAAATCCTTTAACAACGATAGTGTCTTTTTCGCCCTCGATTGTTATTTTGTAATCGGGCTTTTTCAAACTGCCGGGGGTAACATCATCAACGAAATTATCGCTAAACATATCCGAGAGTATTCGCAGCTCTCTAACGGTTTGCAACGAGTCGATGGGTTGGTTTCCATTGGCTTTCCATTTATTGTCAACTTTAACCAATTGAAATGAGCTGTCCGCAGGATAATCAAAAACAAGCCTGTTCCATTTCAGGTAACTACTTTTTATTATTTTATTATTACGCCACATATTCGGGTTTTGGTCGAAGGTCATAGAGAGGAAGCCGTTAACCTCGTACACTTCTTTCTCTCCGGCAAGTCTTACGAACGTACCCATCTCCGCACCCTGTCCGCCAAAGTAGTAATTCTGACGTCTGTTCTGTGCTTTGTAAGTAAACTTACCTATTACTAAGTTCAGGGTTGTATCGCTGCCTTCAACCACCTTCACCCTTGTGGCTTTATTGGTGACTCGATATTCCTTCCATTTTTTTTCACTGCGCGCCGCAACCCGCTCCGCTTTTATTCTCAATAATTGATTAAACATATTTTTAATCTTAGCCGCCGGTACGTCATCAACCTTATTGCTGTCGTAATTAATTATCCAACCTTTTTCGCTGCGGTAAATTTTGTATGACCTGCCTTTAAGAGATTTGGGGTAAATAAAAATTTGCGTTACGGCAGAGGTATCGATATTGACAATATTCTTTCTAAAATTACGTTCATGTTTTCCTGTTCCGGTAAAATAGATTACCACAACAATAATAAGTAAGACTAAAAACACTATTCCTAATTTCGAAGTAGAATTTTTTTTAGACATAATCAACCGATTGAATTTGTTTGCGAATTTTCTTCTTAGTTTGAAATCTAATTACACCGTAAAGAATTATTAACAAAATCGGAAGCAAGAAATTAACATATTTAATAATTGTTTTCGTGCCTTCGCTCAGAGTAGGATCTATCGGTCTTGAAGTAATTCCTTTCGTCCTCAGTTGGCTAAGCCCTGTTTCGTCGGTAAGCCAATCAACAGCGTTAGCCATCAAATTAACATTATCAGGCTGTAACTCTCGCGGGCTTTTTCCTTTGCCGTTAATTGCGAAATCGCCGTCGCCGAAAACAACCATTTTTGTTTTTTTGCTGCCTAAAAGTTTTCCTTCCAAAGCAACAGCAACCGGTAGAGAAGGATTTAAGAAATCGCTCTTACGCCATTGATACATAATGTTGAAATAAAGGGGAGGCGTCTTAAGTCCCGATTTCTCAGATGTTTTAGCAAGAATGGTTACTTTCACAGAAGAGTCCTTCGGCGTAACGTCAACCGGGCTGGCAAATTTCAGCATAACGGATTCCAGTCCTTCCGTAATGGGATGCTTTGCAAATTTTGTGATTGTCGGAATGTAAGGAAATCTAACCGGCGTGCTCATTACAAAAAGTCCTTGCTGCTGGCGCACCATCACATTGCTGCAGTTAATGTCAACAACAAATTTCTTTTCGACGTTAACACCGAATTTTTTAAGCCAATCGAGAAAATTTGTTTTTACAATTTTCCCTTGTTGAGTTGAAAAATCTCCTTCCACACTGTTAACTGCGGCAAGTATCTTACCGCCTCTCTTAACAAAATTATCGAGGTAATTAAAATCTCTTTGGCTAAAAGAATCTTTCGGTGCAACAATGACAAGTGTAGAAATTGCTTTCGGCACACCCGTCGTATCTGTAAATTTTACCGCTTTAACTTTGTAAAGTACATTCAATAATTTTTGCTCTTGCGGCATTTCGTCCAACTTCGGTTCACCGTGCCCTTGTAAAAAACCAACCTCCGGTTTATTTGTAACCGTAATTTTTTTAATCGCCGAAGAAAGTGCATATTCCATTGCGGCACCGGGTTTAATAAAAGGAATTGTTTCCTTTTTATCCTTGTAACGAATTACCGCACCGAGGTAAGCTCGCTGTTGTTTCATCTGGTCTTTCTCGCGAACGTTAATCACAACCGGGCGCACACCGTTCTTCTGTGCCTCAATTTCCGTTTGTTGGTTTTCGTTGGGATTAATAAATTCGTAAACGACCTGCCCATCAGAATAATTTGCGTACTCAATCAACAAGTCTTTAAAATCTCTCCTAGCGCTTTCGATGTTTGGCGGCAAATTTTCAGTGAAATACGCCGTAACCGTAACAGGCGCATCGAGATTACCAATAATATCCTTGGTTGCTTTGCTCAAACTGTAACGCTGGTCTGCCGTAAAATCACCTCTGACGAAAAATCTGAAAGACAGAATATTTATTAACAAAACTATTCCGAATACCAGCACTACCGTCGTTTGTAATTTTTTTCTTGTTAACATGGTTACGTCACTCTACTATATTTCTTTTTGACAATGATACTTCGGCTAAGAACAAACCCAAAAAAGCAAGTGAGAGAAGATAAATAACATCTTTGCTGTCTATTACTCCCCTCGAAATTGAATCGTAATGCGTTGAGATGCTTAAGAAATTAAACAACTCTCCTAAGAATCCCGTAAAGTTAGATGCGAGAACGTCAAAAATTATTAAGAAAAAGACACCTATGAAAAGCGACAACAGAAAAGCAACTATTTGATTATTCGTAACGCTGCTTGCGTAAAGTCCTATTCCGATGTAAACAGCGCTGACCAAAACCATTCCCAAATAACCGCTCCAAACGGCACCTTGGTCTATTGGACCCAAAGCCCAAACCGTAATGTAATATGGCAATGTTAATGCAAGAGCTATTATTATTAAGGTTAATGCGGCTGTGAATTTTCCCAGCACTACCTGCCAATCCGAAACTGGCTTCGTAAGAAGCAACTCAATCGTGCCGCTTTTCTTTTCCTCTGCAATCGTTTTCATTGTAATGGCAGGAATAAAAAAGAAAAGTGTCCAATACGCTACCGAAAAGAACGGTGCGAGTGTCGCCTGCCCGACGAAGAAGATGTCCGAGCCGAAGAGCCACGTGAAGAAACCGCTAAGTCCCAAAAAAACCGAGAGCAAAATGTAGGCGGCTAACGAATCGAAAAACGCTTGTAATTCTCTTTTTGCAATTACTAAAATCGGTTCCATTTTCTCAAATTCTAATTTGTTGTTAATTCCCTGAATACGTCTTCAAGTTTTGTTTCGATAGGTGTTAATTCCGTAAGCACCCAATTGTTCTTTACGCAAAGGTTAAAAATATCTTTCCTCGACGAAACGTTTTCCTTACTGTTTACCACAAATCTAAACGGATTCTGCTCGTTAATATCAACCATTGAAACACTCTCAAGACTGCTTAACTCACTAAACACTTTATTACTGTCCTCCGCTTCGGCAATTTCAACCTCAAGCATTTCGGTGCCTTGCGCTTGTTTACGCAGCACCTCGGATGTTCCGTCGGCAACTATTTTTCCTTTATTGATAATTAAAATTCTATCCGATGTTGCTTCAACTTCGGGAAGGATGTGGGTACTTAAGATTACTGTTTTCTCTTTTCCCAATTCGCGAATCAATCTTCTTATTTCAACTATTTGATTCGGATCAAGTCCCGTCGTAGGTTCGTCAAGGATTAAAATTTCCGGGTCGTGAATCATTGCCTGCGCAAGTCCCACTCTTTGTCTGTAACCTTTTGAAAGTTCACTAATCATCTTGTGCTTCTCTTCGTTAAGCCCACAGACTTTAACCATCTCGGCAATTCGCGAAGGAATGTTTTCTTTCGGCACACCGCTTAGTTCGGCTACAAATTCAAGATATTCGAGCACTTGCATGTCGTTGTAAAGGGGATTGTTCTCTGGCAAGTACCCTATTTTCTTTTTTATTGCGTCAGGGTCGTCAAAAATAGAAACGCCGTTAACCAAAACATCCCCGTCGGACGGAGCCATAAAACAAGTAATTATTTTCATTGTTGTTGTTTTTCCAGCACCGTTAGGACCCAAGAAACCTAAAATTTCGCCCGTTTTAACTTCGAATGTTATGTTGTCAACAGCCCTCTGAGATCCGTATTTTTTAGTTACATTCTTAACTACAATTCCCATAACGTTTTTCCGTTATTTAATAAAATTATTAGTGTAACCTTGCATCAAATAAAATTATCAAGGTTTTTCTTACAAAAAATTAAATTTAATGTTCCAAAGAATTTAAAATTTTTATTCCGTTCTTTCCTGCGGAAATTACCATATCTGCCAAACCGATAAACAATCCGTGGACTATTATTCCTGCTCTTTTCTCAAGTAATTCTGCAATCTCTTCCGGTTTTTCAAGAGGTTTAAATTTTGCATCTAAAATAAAGTTTTTCTCATCAGTAATAAATATTTTGCCCGAGGTCCTTGTTCTCAAAGAAACTTTTGCTCCGAGTTTAACCAAAAAATTCTTTTCCAATTCCACTGCAAACGGAACAACCTCCACCGGAAGAACAAATTTTTCACACAGTCTTTCGGACAATTTGGAATCGTCCACAATAATTATTTCTTTTTGCGATGCTTGTGCAACTATTTTCTCGTGCAGCAATGCGCCCCCGCCGCCTTTGATTAAATTTAAATTTTTGTCAATCTCGTCAGCGCCGTCTATTGTCAAATCAATTTCATTTACATTTCCGAAATCCGTTAACGGTATACCGTTTTTCTCTGCAAGCTGTTTTGTTGCGTTTGAAGTTGGTATTCCAACAATATTTTTTAACTCCCCGCTTTTAATTCTATTGCCTATCTCGATAACGGCATATTTAGCGGTAGTACCGCTGCCCAAGCCAACAACCATGCCGGATTCAATGAAGTCGGCGGCTTTTACTGCTGCTTCTTTTTTTAATGTTTCTTTTTCTTTCATCTCAAACCTTTATTTTTTTATCTTCACATATTGAGAAATATAAAAAAAATATTTATTTTTCAATTTACAATATTATGAAAAAGTTAATTTATATTTTAAGAATACGAAAAACAAAGTTAACGATTAGAAGTTTTAGCTAAGAATAAGGTAAAATGCACTTCTCACACAGAAGTGCATTTTTTTTATGTTTATGAAAGCAGGCGAGTTAATTAAATACCTGGAAGAGTGGGCGCCACCGGGAGCCTCGTGGGAGAAAGACAATGTCGGGCTTCTCGTGGGCAAAAAGACGACGGAGATTAAAAGAATTTTTCTCTGCCTCGAACTTAATCCAAAAACTCTCGACGAAGCCCTCAAATTGAACTGCAATTTTATTTTTACACACCATCCCTTAATTTTCAGACCACTCAAAAACTTAAATTTTACAAAAAGCATTAAAAAACAGCTTATTGCACAATTAATAAAAAACGATATTGTGCTTTACTCCGCACACACAAATTTGGATTTTACTAAAGACGGCGTTAGCTTTGAGTTGGCACACAGATTAAAGCTACAAAACGTCAACTTTTTAGAGTACGAAGAAGACAACCAATTCAAACTCGTGGTTTTTGTCCCTGAAAATTATTTTGAAAAAGTTTCCTCTGCATTATTCAATGCCGGAGCAGGCATCATCGGTAATTACTCCAATTGCAGTTATTCTTCCGAAGGAACAGGAACATTTTTAGGTAACGAGTTTACAAATCCTTACTTTGGTAAAAAATTAAATTTGGAAAAAGTGAAAGAGATTCGATTAGAATTATTGGTAAATAAATGGAAATTGAACAATGTTTTAACCGCTCTAACAAATAGTCATCCTTACGAAGAACCTGCTTACGATATTTATCCTTTAAAGAATAAAAATGTTAATTACGGAGCAGGCGCGATAGGCAATCTTTTGAAACCAATGACAGAAAATGAATTTTTGAATTTTCTCTCCAAATCAATCAAGTCTCAAAACATTCGCTACTGTAAAGGAACCAACGCAAAAATAAATCGCGTTGCCGTATGCGGCGGTTCTTGTTCCGATAAATACAAGGCGGCTATTTCTGCCGGTGCTGACGCTTTCGTAACAGCTGATATCGGCTACCACACATTTGAAGAAGCACAAGGCAGTATTCTTTTAGTTGATGCCGGTCATTACGAAACCGAAGTTCATTCCATCGATGCAGTTGAAAGAAAATTAAAAAAGTTTCTAAAAGAGAACAATTCAAAAATTGAACTATTTAAATTTAAGGGTAATACCAACCCTGTAAAGTTTTTAAAAATATAAGGAGAAAACAAATTGTTAAACCGTTTAACAACACTTTATCAACTTCAATTAATTGACGATCAATTAGATGATTTGGAAGAGCTTAGAGGAGATCTTCCGATAACGGTCAACGAACTAAAATCTAAAATTGACGGTATTGCGAGTCTTGTAAACGAAAAAGAAGATTCCAAAAAGGATTCTCTCGAAAAAAGAAATCTCAATGACGAAGAAATTGTTAAACTCAAAGAGAGCCTCAAAAAATTTAAGGCACAGCTCTATTCTGTTAGAAACAACAAAGAATATGATGCTCTAACAAAAGAAATTGACCACACCGAAAAACTAATTGATAATCTTGAGACCGAAAACGTAGAGCTTGAAGATAATGTTGAACGAATTAAAATTGAAATTCATGACCTTCAACCCGAGCTTGTTAAATTAAAAGACGAACTAAAAGAAAAAGAAAGCGAGCTTAAAAAGATTATTAAGGCAAATGAGCGCGAGGAGGAAAAGCTCAGAGCCGTGAGAGAGGAAATAGTTGCTAAAATACGAAAACCCGATTACAATACCTATATGAGAATTAGAAAAGCAAGCAGAGGTAAAGCCGTTGTTACCATTGTACGTTCTGCTTGCAGCGGCTGCCACAACGTCGTTCCGCCGCAAAGACAAATAGAAATAAAACAGATGAAACGTGTTTACACGTGTGAATCTTGCGGAAGAATCTTGGTTTCACCGGAAGTTGCCGAAGAAGCAAAAAAACTTTTGAAGATTTAATATACTATTACGCTTTTTAAAATTTTTCTGACAAAAGCTACATTTCTTCAAAACAATAACCGAGTTTTTTGTTATTGTCCAATTCGTGCTTAATAAGCCAATGTCGTAATATTCCAAAATGTTTATCGCCGACCTGCTTTTGTCCCGACTTTAATTCCTCCAATATTTTAACAAGCTGTTTTATTAACATTTTGTGTTGAGCCTTATGCTCGTTTTTGCCGGGGTAATTGTATTTCATCATATATTTCTCTTCGGAGTTAAAATGATAGTGGGTGTAATAGACGAGTTCCTTTAAAATTTTACCCAATAATTCATTTACACAGTTTTCATTTTTTTCACGGATTATTTCGTTTAATGTTTCAACAATATGTTTGTGCTGTTTGTCAACTTCTTCAAGCCCTATTTCGTAATGCGGCCGCCATTCAACTTCATTCATATTATTTCAAAAATTTGTTTATATCTTGTTAATAACCGTTTCATATTTTGTTAATACGGTTATCGTTATTAACCGTTTTTAGTTTAGATGAGGATATCAACAATTTATTAACATTTTTATTTGATTATCTTTTCCAATAACCCCTAATATCTACAGCAAATAATGTGTTTATAAACAAATTAACATCTCTATTATTAAATTTATTTTTCATTTGGAATTTAAATAATTAACAAAATTAATAGAGTGTTTACAACACTAATTAATTG
>WFQV01000372.1 GCA_015486905.1 Melioribacteraceae bacterium
AAAATTTTATTACAAAGTAGTTAATGCACAAATTAAATTTGTTGAAAGCAAAAACGGGAAAGTCAACAGTTTGATTCTTTTCCAAAACGGGAAGGAAATGCCCGCGAAAAAAATTAAATGATTTGTTAAAATAAAGGGAGCCAAATGAACGTTTTAGAAATACGCAACCTGACAAAAACATTCGACGGTTTAACCGCCGTGGACAATGCATCGTTCGCCGTGCCCGAGGGTTCGGTCTTCGGAATAATTGGTCGGAACGGTGCGGGGAAAACAACAACAATACGAATGATGCTGAATATTTACATCCCCGATTCCGGTGAGGTGCTGTTTAAAGGCAACAAGGTGGGACGGGAATTCCGCGACAACGTCGGTTATCTGCCCGAAGAACGAGGGCTTTACAAAAAAATGAAAGTGTTGGACACCCTCCTCTTTTTTGCCGAGATAAAAGGCAAGACCGGCAGAGCCGTTCAACAAAAAGCAATTGAATATTTGAAAAGATTCGAGCTCTACGACAGACGATTTTCGAAAATCGAAGACCTTTCAAAAGGTAATCAACAAAAGGTGCAGTTTATTGCTACAATTTTACACGACCCCGAATTTCTTGTGCTTGACGAACCCTTTGCAGGACTTGACCCGATTAACACCGATCTCCTTCGTGAAATAATTCTTGAAAAAAGGGAAGAAGGAAAAGTGATTATCTTTTCAACTCATCTGATGGAATATGCCGAAAAAATGGTTGACCATTTAGTGATGATTGACAAAGGGAAAATTATTTTGGAAGGCTCACTTAGCGAGATTAAAAACAAACACGCACAGCGTAACGTTTCCGTCACTTTCGAAGGGGACATTTCATTCTTGCACGGCAATCCGATAGTTGAAAAAATTACCGACTTCGGAAACTCGACCGGCATCAGGGTTAAAACCCCCGAGCAAACTCAAGAACTATTAAAACTTCTTGTGGAGAAAGGGATTAAAATTAAACAGTTCAATGCCAACGATATTTCCTTACACGAAATTTTTATTGAGCTTGCCGGTAACGAAGCTGAAAAGGAGGTGGCAAATGCTTAACGGAAAAATAATTGCACTTATCAAGAGGGAAGTCCGCGAACGCTTGATGTCAAAGACTTTCATTTACACTACAATAGCTTTACCCGTTTTAATGTTTTTAATCATTGGGCTTCAAGCCGTGCTTTTCAATGTGGACAAAGGGAACACGAAAAATCTTTTAGTCGTTTCCGACTCTCCGGCGCTGCTATCTTCTCTTAAAACCGAACTGCTTTCCCGTAAAAATTTGGCAAGGGACGATTACATATTCAACTTTAAAATTGTAAAGAAAAATAAAATCGATTCGCTCGTGAATGCTAATAAGAGATTAATTCTAAAGGGAAAATTAACGGGGATTATTTTTGTGCCTCAAAGTTCTTTGAAAAACAAAAAAGTTCAATACTATTCCAAAGCACCGAACAATTTTACACTAACCGAAAAATTGAGCAAACCCATTAATAAAGTTCTCGTGGAAAATTATTTTACGGGGAAAAATCTCTCGCCGGAAGATTTGGCTTTTGCGAGAAGCGCCGTTGATTTTACAGGACTGAAAGTCTCTGCCAAAACGGGAATTTCCAAAGCAGGTTACGGCAACTTGATTCTGTCCTACCTGTTTACTTTTCTCCTTTACATCAGTCTTCTAATGATTGGTCAACTTACAATGCAATCGGTAATGACCGAGAAGAGCAACCGTATCGTGGAAGTAATTCTTTCGTCGGTAAATCCTAATGAATTAATGGCAGGTAAAATTTTAGGCTCTGCAATAATAGGTGTTGCACAAATGGCTATTTGGCTTTCGCCCGTGGTTCTTATTATCTCCACTTCACTTTTTACACTGCCTCCGGAAGTAACGTTCGACATTACATTAGGACAGGTCGTTTATTTGTTGTTTAACTACTTCCTCGGTCTAATAACTTTCTTAGGACTTTTTGCAATGGTCGGCTCAATGTACGAAACGCCGCAGGATGCACAATCGGGCATTTGGCCTATTACCATTTTAATTTTAATCCCATTCTTCATTGCGATGGCATTAATGAAAAACCCTAACAACATTATCGGTGACATAGGCTCAATGGCGCCATTCTTTTCAATTATTGTAATGCCTGCAAAGATGACTTTAGTGGATGTTCCCACGTGGAAATTTGTTGTTTCGATTGTAGTGAATATTCTAACTATTCTTGCAATCTTCCCCGTTGCGGGAAAGATTTACCGCGTTGGAATATTACGCACAGGGAAGAAAACAAAATGGTCGGAAGTTGTTAAATGGTTAAAGTACAAATATTAAGGGTTGAACTTAACGATATCAGCTAATGTTTTACTGATATGTGAAGTTTCTTTTAGGAAAATTGAAGCTGCCTCAATCGTACTATAAGAGGAGACCGTCTAAAGCTTTGTGTGAATTTTCAGTGAGTTTCTCTCTATTCAGACTCAGTATTTGGGACAGTCTCCTTTCATTTTAATAAATTATTTAACTTTTGACTTAGCTCTTTTTCACTTGGAAGATATAATTTATAACGTGATACAAACAATTTATTAGAAATACCACCAAGTGCATATTCCACAAATATGCTGTTTTTTTCTGCACCAAGGATAATACCTACCGGTGGATTATCATTATCCGAATTTATTTCTGCCTTGAAATAATTAAGATACATATTTACTTGCCCAACATCCTGATGCGTAATTTTACCCACTTTTAAGTCTATTAAAACATAGCATTTTAATATTGTATGATAAAAAACCAAATCGACGTAGAAGTTATTATTATCAAGTGTAATTCTATATTGACGCCCGATAAAGGCAAAACCCTTCCCCAATTCAAGTAAAAACATCTGTAGATTATCTATTAATCTCTGTTCAAGTTCTTTTTCGGTATACTGGTATTGCTCGGGAATCCCTAAAAATTCAAACACATAAGGGTCTTTTATTATATCTTCTTCCTTTTCTATAATATGTCCTTCCCTGGCAAGTTGCAATACCCCTTTTTTATCCTTACTTAATGCAAGTCTTTCAAAGAGCATAGAGTTTATTTGTCTCCTTAGTTCTCTTACAGACCAGTTTTCCTTTACACACTGTTTTTCATAAAATGACCTTGCTAAATCATCGGAGACTCCTAAAAGTTCTACATAATGGCTCCATGACAATTTTCCAGACAGTGTCTGGAATTTTGGGTACTTTAAATACAACAGCCGCATAAGATAAACATTACTCTTGCTGAATCCCTTACCATATTTTAATCTTAAATCTCTTGATAATTTTCTTAACAATTCAGTTCCATAATCAGCTTTTTCTCCCCCCTTTTGTTCATATTCCACAATTCTCTTTCCAATCTTCCAGTATGTTTTTATAAGAATATTGTTGATGGTCCTTGAAACTTCTTTGCGAGCAAATTCTAATAATTCACCAATAGAATCTATTAATTCTTCATATTCTTTTTTAGTTAACATTTTGCTACTTTTCGATTCGTTCCCTTTCTTCATATTACCTCAATCCTTTCAGAATTATATTTCAGCCCATTTATTATTTTATAATTTACATTTAAAATAACGATTAATCAACTGTCCAAAATTTTTCGTCTGCGAAAATAGAATCATTTACTCAGCTTCACTCCCGAAGGGAAGGCAACTATTCTCCGCCCGCCCACAAATCTGTCTTTGTAATAACTACTTTCAAGCGATGAAACAGTAACCCCGTGATGCACACTTGAATGAGCAAATAAATTTTTCCCCAAGTAAATTCCAACGTGTCCCGGGAAACGGGTCCTTGTTGTGTTGAAAAAAATCAAATCCCCGAATTTTAAATTGTTAATACCCTCAACCCTTTCGCCGATGTTAAATTGTTGCGAAGCTGTGCGAGGTAATTTAACATTCAAACTGTTACCGAAAACCTTTTGAGTAAAAGCCGAACAATCAATTCCGTTTTTACTGTTTCCGCCGTAAGAGTAAGGAGAATTTAA
>WFQV01000373.1 GCA_015486905.1 Melioribacteraceae bacterium
CTTTTAACCACAAACGCCAAAATTATGACAAGCGTTGCTAACGGAGTTAAGCAATACGCACCTAACTCAATAGCAATAGTTATTTCCAATCCTTTGGATACCATGGTAACATTATTCCTTAAGGTTACTGGTTTTCCAACTAATAGAGTTATGGGACAGGCTGGTGTTTTGGATTCTTCCAGATTTTCTTCTTTTATTGCTTGGGAATTAGACGTTTCGGTTCAAGACGTTAATGCAATGGTTTTGGGAGGACACGGAGATTCGATGGTGCCCTTAATCAGATATGCTAATGTTAACGGTGTTCCGGTAATGGAAATGTTAGAGAGGAAATACGGCGACGAAGCAAAAGCCAAAGAGGTAATGGATGCTCTGATTAATAGGACTAAAAATGGCGGTGGTGAAATTGTCGGTTTGTTAAAAACAGGTTCGGCTTACTTTGCACCTGCAGCTGCTGCTACGGCAATGGCTAAATCTATTTTGCTTAACGAAAAGAGACTCCTACCTTGCAGCGCTTATCTAAACGGAGAATACGGTGTGAACGGCTATTTCGTTGGTGTGCCGGCTATTCTCGGTGAAAACGGTGTTGAGAGAGTAATTGAGTTAACTCTCAATGATGAAGAGCAAGCAGCATTCAATAACTCCGTGCAAGCTGTTAAGGATTCGGTAGCTAATATGGAAAAATTAGGATTCTGAAAACCGTTAACTTTACGCTATTATTTTTCGAGCTCGGCTAGTACCGGGCTTTTTTATTTTGTGCTTGGGGAAAATTTTATTTTATGTGGTTTTTTAACCGCTAATTACACGAATTTTCGCGAATTTATTAAACCTGTAACCAAGCTAAATTTCCTTTTATTTGTACATGCCTTATTTCTACAATTAGAATCGCTATTTAAGTGATAGGGCTTAAAAATTACATATTTCATTCCAATCATTTATCCATTTATCCAATCATCCTTATCGCGGCAAAGCCGGCAACCAATTTCTCAATTTCAATTATTACAGAAAGTTTAAAATATTTTGACAAAAAAACGAAGATTTGATTGAGGATACAATTCATCCAACATGTCGCGCCGTAGCATTGGCGAAGGCAGGACTGTTGCGCCGAAAACCGCAGAATGCGGTATTGCAGACCGTCGCAGCGTAATGAAGAATTAAAAATGAAAAATTAAAAATTGAATGGGGAAAAGATTTACAGAATAATTAAAAATTAAATTAGAGAAAGAATTAGCAGGGGAATCAAAAGTAAAAGTGCTGACGGAGTGCGGCCCGTTAAGTGTGAAATTTCTGAGCGTCTAAGTAGTTATTGCAAATTTAAATTTAGTAGCAAAATATTTTTGTTGATTTCTCCGGTGAACATTTTGTCACGATTTTTTGACTTCCAGAACAAGCCGGCCAAAAATCGCACCAAAACTTTTATTGCTGTTTTTGTTTGTTACACCCACGTGTTGAAATCCGTGGTTAATGGAATCTCCTCTTCCAAGTCGGGGTAAACTCCGCTGGGGCTAAGAAATATTTGATTTTTTCGGGGTTGTTCAAATAGCCGTAAAGAGCACTTTCTTTTAAGCCTTGTAATGAGACATACATTTTTTCAATATTCAACAAATTAAAAATTAGCGTCATTACAAACGCTACATTTGCGCGGATTGCAAGCAATCTACGTTACAAAAATACAACTTCTCGAAACTAACCACTACTTGTCGGGAGAAGTCGGACCATCCAGCCATCCATTCATCCAACCCTGCAAAGTTTTCGATTTTGCAAGAATCAACTTAAACCCCCTCACAGTTTTTTTGGATAATGTGAATCATCAATAATATACAGAAAGAAAGTAATAACAATTAATCTGATTTTTAATCTCGCCCCGCATTTGCAGCGATTTTCCACAACAAATTTATTAAACTAAACAGCAAGGGAAAAGGGGGTTGCGTAGAGGGAAAGGAGGCGATAAAGATAATAATATATGGCGGTTTTTATTTCCGGGCATCTCTATCATCATATATAAAGCAATTGATGAACATTGTTGAATAAGGTTAATAAGGATTATCAAAAATATAAAAATATTAGTAAAACGCCATAAAGATATGGACTTTATGCTCTTTTTTTTGTATATTGTATGTAGCGTTTAATAACAAAAAGGAGTTAGCCAAATGGAAAAGAACAAAGAAATAATTTCCCTTAAAGGGCCAAAAGGTTCAATGGATATCGATGCTAATGATAATTTAACTAAAAAACTGGCTA
>WFQV01000374.1 GCA_015486905.1 Melioribacteraceae bacterium
AAAATTAAATATTAATGATAATAAAGAGATAAAATCTTTTTGTTTATATTTATTTCAAAAGGATGAAATTTTACTTCTTATTTAATTGTATTATATTTCAGGAAGGAAAAATATCCCGGACAGCGTAAATAAAATAGGCACGATGAAAGATTTAATTAAACAATATCTGAAAAGTCTCAATGAAGTTTCGTTACATGGTGATGCGAGAGAAGAAAGTTTTTACCCACAACTTGCAAGTCTGATAAAAAACTACGCTGAATTGAAAAATATTAAAAGAGTTGACATTACTATTCTTCCCAAAAAAACAGAGGCTGGTAATCCCGACTTTCGGATTTGGGATGGAAAAAATCACATTACCGGCTACGTTGAAGCAAAGGAACCTTCAATTACCAATTTGGATTACATTGAAAAAAGCCCACAGCTGGAAAGATATATTAAGACTTTTCCAAATGTAATTCTTACCAATTTTTATGAATTCCGTCTTTATCGCAACGGACGGCGTTTAGCTGAGGTAACAATTGGCCGCCCTTTTATTGCAAATAAATTACGGATTGCTTCACCTATAGAAAATATTAAAGACTTCGAAAAACTTTTTGACCTCTTTTTTTCTTTTTCATTACCGAAAGTTCAATCGGCTAAATCCTTAGCGGTTGAGCTTGCAAAAAGAACTCGTTTTTTAAGAGATGAAGTGATTAAATTAGAGCTTGAAGAAAACGGGAGCAAGGGACATAATCAAATAGCATCCTTTTACAAAGCATTTAAGAAATATCTTATTTCTACCCTTACCGAAACTCAATTTGCAGATCTTTATTCACAAACCATTACATATGGACTATTTGCTTCCCGCACGAGAGCTGAGGAAGAGTTTAATCGCGAATTAGCTTTCAAATACATTCCTAATACCATAGGAATTTTAAGAGATATTTTCCAATTCATTTCTTTAGGGAAATCTCCAAAGTCTCTACAAATTCTTGTAGAAGATATTTCTGAAATATTAAGAACAACGGACGTAAAGAAAATTTTACACGAATACAATACTGCCGGGAAAGGAAAGGACCCGATTATTCATTTTTACGAAACTTTCCTTTCAGAATATGACCCTGCCGTTAGGGAAAAACGAGGCGTTTATTACACTCCAGAGCCAGTTGTAAAATATATTGTTCGAGCAGTTCATTCCATTTTAAAATCGAATTTTAATTTGGGCGATGGTTTGGCAAATAGCGAAGTTAAACTTCTTGACCCTGCAGCAGGCACCCTCACATTCCCCGCTGAAGCAATACGTACGGCTTTTGAAGAATATTCAAATAAATACGGCGAAGGTGGTTTGAGAAATTGGATTAGAAAGCACATTTTGAAAAATTTTTATGCTTTCGAACTTTTAATGGCACCTTACTCAATTGGTCACTTGAAAATCAGTTTTGTTTTGGAAGAATTAGGTTACAAACTTGGAGATGATGAACGCTTCAAATTATTTTTGACTAACGCATTAGAAATGGAAGAAATAGAAAAAATCGGACTGCCTGGTTTAATCTCTTTAAGTGAAGAAAGCCATTTTGCCGGCGAAGTTAAGAAGTTACAACCCATCTTAGTAATACTTGGAAACCCACCTTACAGTGCAAATTCCGCAAACTTTAATCCTTGGACCGAAAAATTGCTTAAAGAAGATATTGTCGAAGGTGTTGGAATTCCAAGTTATTACAAAGTAGAAGGAAAACCTTTGGGCGAGAAAAATCCAAAATTGTTGCAAGACGATTACGTTAAGTTTATACGATTTGCTCAATGGAAAATTGAAAAGGTTGGTTACGGCATTGTTGGAATGATTACAAATCACGGATATTTGGACAATCCTACATTTAGAGGAATGAGACAAAGTTTAACAAAAACTTTCGATGAAATTTATGTTTTGGATTTACACGGAAACAGTTTGAAACGAGAGAAAACGCCCGATGGCGGGAAAGACGAAAACGTTTTTGAAATTAGACAAGGCGTGGCAATTTCAATATTCGTAAAAAATAAAAAGCACAAAAGAAAAGCAGTTTATCACAAAGATATTTTCGGACTGAGGGAAGGAAAATACTCTTGGCTAGAAAAAGCCAAATTTAGAAAAAATAATTACATTAAGTTAAAACCAACTTCGCCTTGGTACTTTTTCATTCCCCGCGACATTAATAAAATCAGCTATTATTTAAAGTGGAAAAGCATAACGGAGATTTTTAAAGTCAGCAATACTGGGGTTACTACTTCTCGAGACAAACTTGTGATTGATTTTGATTCCTCTTCCTTGAAAAACAAAATTTTAATGCTGAAAAACAAAGCTTTAGAAGATGAATTATTGTTAGAAACATTTAAATTAAGAAATACTAAGCGCTGGAATATTGGAGAAGCAAGAGAAAAGCTGAGGGCGGAAAAAGAAAATATTGAGGAAAAAATTAGAAATATTTTGTATCGCCCATTTGATGTGCGAAAAATTTATTATTCGGATATTTTAATTGAGAGAAGCAGAAAAGATTTAATGACACACATGTTTAATGATAACCTTTCTATTTGTTTTATGAGACAATTTTCAGGTACGGTGCCTTATTCGCATTTTTTAATAAGTAGTTATATGGTTGATAATAGAACTTTTTTTAGCAGTAAAGGGACTATTCAACAAGCTCCTCTTTATTTGTATTCCATACAAAAGGGTGGTAAGTCACATCATTCTTCATCAATTTTAATGCTCTTTGAGCCGGAAGTTCCCTATGGTAGAGTTCCCAATATTGCTTTTGAAATATTTGAAAAATTGGAACAAACTTATGGAAAAAAAACATCGCCCGAAGAAATTCTCTATTACCTTTACGGAATATTTTACAGCGAAATTTACAGAAACACTTATTTGCAATTTTTAGAAAAAGATTTTCCACGTGTCCCATTTACTTCCGATTATGAACTTTTCAAAAGTTTGGGCAAATTGGGTAAAAAACTCTCAGATTTGCATTTACTGAAAAGCTCTTACTTGAAGAAACCAACTGTAAAATATCAGGGAAGCAGCGAAAACGATAGAATTGAAAAAATTATTTACAAAGAAAATAAACAAAGAATTTACATTAACAAGGAAAAGTATTTTGAAGGTGTTAAGCCCGAAGTTTGGAACTATCACGTTGGGGGCTACCAAGTATTGAATAAATATTTGAAGGATAGAAAAAACAGATTGATGGATAACACTCCGTATTATTGTAGAATTGCAACAGCTATTAATGAAACAATTAAAATTCAGAAACAAATTGATGAGATTTACCCGCAAGTTGAAAAGAAATTAATCAAATTTTGAAATATTGATGTTTCTTAACATTTTTTATGAATGTCTCCAATAGCTGAATTTTATAAATGGTTTTTATTAAAACATTAAAAAGACAAAAGACAAGTGAGAACTTTTTTTCAAATATTATTTTTACCTTTATTTCTTTGGCAAAGTGTTTTTTCGCAGGGAGTAATAAATCAACAATTTAATTATGCCGATAGCCTTTTTAAAGCACAAAACTACTTCGACGCAATTACCGAATTTAAACGATTAATGTTCTTCGATTCAACAGGCAATTACAAATTTGCGAGCGAAATGAAAATAGGTCTTTCTTACAAAGCAGGCGGAAAGTATTCCGAAGCGATTGAAAGTTTCGTTAATGCGGCAAAGTACGCAGAAGGTGAGGCGGAAAAATTTAATGCCGAAACACAAATTATTAGAACTCAAATTTTGGCAAGGAAAACAGACGCCGCATTGAATTTGATTTCCGAATTGAAAAAAAATGCCGACGACAATCAAAAGCGCCTCCTGCTTTATTGGCGCGGGTGGGCTTTTATGTTTGCAACAAAATGGGAAAAGGCGTACAATCAATTCCAAATAATTAAGGAGAATGAACTCTCTCAAGTTTGTAAAGACGTGATAAATAAAAAATATTCCGTTAACTTTGTAAAAGAAATATCGTACATTATTCCGGGAGCAGGACAAATTTACACGGGCAATTATTTGTCCGGGTTAATGTCCCTCGGCTGGAACGTTCTGTGGGGTTACACAACGGTGAAAGCATTCCTCGCAGATAGAGTCTTCGACGGAATAATGGTCGGCAATCTCCTCTGGTTTAGGTTTTACAGAGGTAATTTTCAAAACGCCGAAAAATTTGCAAAGCAAAAAAATATTGAAATTTACAACGAAGCGTTCGGATATTTAATGAACAAATTTAAAGGATTAAAGCCGTGAACATTTCAGAAGATTTAATAAGAAAATTAACGCTCCAAGCAATTGAAGAATTAGGCGAAGGAGCGACAAGCGAAAAGGTCAAGCAAGTTGTTTCAAAATCTTTGGAAAAATTAGGTGAAGAAGAAACGGTATTCAAAAGCACAAATGAAGATTCGGGAAGGGTTATTTTAACCTCCTTCGGATTAAATCACCACGGAATAGTTTCGGGAATTACCACCGCTTTAAGCGAGGCCGAGTGCGACATTCAAGACATCAGTCAAAAACTGATGGGCGAATTTTACACAATGATTATGATTATTGATATTACAAACTCGAAGAAAGACATTAAGCAATTGCAGGAAGATCTTAATAAAATTGCCGAAAAACTCAAAGTGAAAGTTTACTTGCAGCACGAGGATGTCTTTCGCTATATGCACAGAATTTAACGGAGTAAAAAATGCCTTACGAATTTGACGAAATTTTAGAAACCATCAAAATGACGGAAATCGAGCATTTCGATATCCGTACCGTTACTATGGGAATCAGTTTACGAGATTGTGCCGATAGAAACATTGAAGTTACCAAACAAAAGATTTACGAAAAAATACTGAAATACGGAAAGAACCATGTTAAAATAGCAGAAGAAATTGAAAGAAAATACGGAATTTCAATTGTCAACAAAAGGGTTGCAATTACTCCCGTTTCAATTCCTTTCGGCTCTTTCAATGCGGAAGAATACATTCAAATTGCAGAGACTTTGGACAAAGCCGGCATGGAAATAGGTGTGGATTATCTTGCCGGTTACTCAGCCTTGGTTCAAAAGGGAATGACCCCCGGCGAATTGGAATTAATTAAATCAATTCCTCAAGCACTTGCAACCACAAAGACAATCTGCTCGAGTGTGAACATTGCTTCCACAAAGGCAGGCATTAATATGGATGCGGTAATGGTAATGGCTGAAATAATTAAAAAGACGGCTGAATTAACTGCGGACAGAGATTCTATCGGCTGTGCAAAGTTGGTCGTCTTTGCCAATGCAGTAGAGGACAACCCCTTTGTTGCCGGTGCTTTCCACGGAGTCTCCGAACCGGAAGTGGTTATTAACGTCGGCATTAGCGGTCCGGGAGTGGTGTTGGATGCAATCAAAAGCGCTGGGAATGTTTCAATGCAAGAGTTGGCGGAAGTAATTAAAAGGACTGCATTTAAAATCACACGCGCTGGTGAGCTAATAGGACGGAAAGTTGCCGAGTTGAACGGCGTGGAATTCGGCATTGTGGATATTTCACTTGCACCTACACCTGCCGAAGGCGACAGCGTGGGGGATATCTTAAAAGCAATGGGACTTGAAGATGTTGGGGCTCCGGGAACAACAGCAGCATTGGCAATGCTGAACGATTCGGTAAAGAAAGCCGGTTTAATGGCTTCTTCATCCGTAGGCGGACTTAGCGGCGCTTTCATTCCGGTTAGTGAGGACAAAGGAATGATTAGAGCCGCAGAGAAAGGTAATTTGTCCTTAGAAAAATTAGAAGCAATGACCTCTGTTTGCTCCGTGGGCTTGGACATGATTGCAGTCCCCGGCAAAACCCCCGTAGAATCAATTGCCGGAATAATTGCCGACGAAGCGGCAATAGGAATTATTAACGATAAAACAACTGCCGTGCGAATCATTCCCGCCACTGGGAAAGACGTTGGTGATTACGTTAATTACGGCGGACTCTTAGGGATGGCGCCGATAATGGCAGTGCGGGAACTTAGTCCCGCAGCTTTTGTAAGACGAGGCGGCAGAATGCCTGCCCCGACAAGAAGTTTAACGAATTAGATTTGGGAGGAAATGAATGAAAAAAGGAATTTGGATTTTAATCGGCGTTGTCGTTTTTATCTTTTTAATTGTGGCGTGGTACACAAACATTTACAACAATCTTGTTTCATTGGACGAGCAAGTAACGCAGGCTTGGTCCCAGGTGGAAAATCAATACCAGCGCCGTGCCGACTTAATACCGAATTTGGTTCAAACCGTAAAGGGTGTAGCAAATTTCGAGAAGGAAACTTACACCGCAGTTACGGAAGCTCGCGCCAAAGTGGGACAAATAAACATAACACCGCAAATGCTAAACGACCCGAAGGCTTTTGCAATGTTTCAACAGGCTCAGGATAAATTAAGCGGTGCGCTTTCGCGCTTGCTGGTTGCGGTTGAAAATTATCCGCAGCTTAAGGCAAACGAGAACTTCCTTCAACTGCAAGCTCAATTGGAAGGAACGGAGAACAGGATTGCCGTCGAAAGGATGAAATTCAACAAAGTTGTACAAGAATACAATACTTACATTCGCAGATTTCCTTCGAACATAATTGCCAATATGTCGGGCTTCAGAGAGAAGGCTTATTTCAAAGCTCAAGCCGGAGCGGAAAAAGTTCCCAAGGTTAAATTTTAAGGAGCTTCTTTGAGAAAATTATTTTTGTTAAATATTATTTTAATTCTTACCGCTGTCCTTTATGCACAGCCGAAAATACCAACACTTAAGCACTATGCGAACGATTTTACCGGCACACTTACCGAAGGACAGCTTAATGTTCTGGATAGAGATTTAAGAGAGTTTGACGATAGGACATCGACACAAATTGTGTTGCTGATGATTCCTTCCCTCCAAGGCTACCCGCTTGAAAATTATTCCTACGAAGTAGCGGCGAAGAATAAAATAGGAACTAAAAGCAACAACAACGGCGCTCTTTTTCTTGTGGTAAAAAACGACAAGAAAATGAGAATTGAAGTAGGCTACGGATTGGAAGGGGCTTTGCCGGATGCTCTTGCAAGCTCTATTATTCGAAATCAAGTAGCACCTTATTTTAACAAGGGCGAATATTATCAAGGAATTGTAGCGGGTTTAAGCTCCATCATTTCCGCCGTTAAAGGTGAATACGTAAACAAACGGAAGAACGAGAAAGAAGGAGATAAAGGAAGAGGTTTCATATTTTACATTGTTTTCTTTCTTTTGTTTCTTCTCCTCTCACGCTTCCGCGGTCCGGGCGGCTTAATTTTCTTAGGCGGTTTGGGCGGCTTTGGAGGAGGTGATTCCGGTGGCTTCGGCGGAGGAGGATTCGGCGGAGGAGGATTTTCCGGCGGGGGCGGAGGTTTCGGCGGGGGCGGTGCAAGCGGAGGCTGGTAAAATGGTACAAGTTAAAATCTTGTGGCATAAAAAATTTAGCTTGTCTTTTCTTCTTGAACGTTTTGTCACGATTTTTGTTTTCCCGAAACGAACCGTCCCAAAAATCGCGCCAAAACTTATTTGTTGTTTTTATTCGTCACACCCACGTGTTGAAACCCGTGGTTAGTGAGATGTCCCTTGCCAAGGCGGGGTAAACTCCGCAGGGGCTAAGAAATATTTGATTTTTTCGGGGTTGTTCAAATAGCCGCAAAGAGCACTTTCTTTTAAGCCTTTTAATAAGACAGACATTTTTTCCAATATTCAACAAATTAAAAATTACCGTCATAACAAACCATGCATTTGCACAGATTGCAAGCAATCTACGCTACAAAAATGTAACTTGTCGCGACGAACATCGCAAAATGCGGGGGAAGTCAGACTATCCAACCATCCATTTATCTATTCATCCTTATCGCGGCAAAGCCGATAACCAATTTCACAATTTTAATTATTACGAAAAGTTTAAAATATTTTAACAAAAAAAACAAAGATTTGATTGAGGATACTATTCAGCCTTTTGAAGATATTCATTTTTCAAACCTATTCACCCTTTCCCTCCTTCCATGCATGGATGGTTGGATATTGAGCCGTCATTGCGATTCCACATTATAC
>WFQV01000375.1 GCA_015486905.1 Melioribacteraceae bacterium
CCAGTAACCTTAAGGAATAATGTTACCATGGTATCCAAAGGATTGGAAATAACTATTGCTATTGAGTTAGGTGCGTATTGCTTAACTCCGTTAGCAACGCTTGTCATAATTTTGGCGTTTGTGGTTAAAAGGTCTTCGCGGCTCATTCCGGGTTTCCTCGGTAAGCCTGCAGTAATAATTACTACATCGGCTCCTTCAATATCTTTATAGTCGTTCGTACCTTTTAGACTAACATCGAACTTTTCAACGTTCGCAGATTCTGAAATATCTAATGTTTTACCTTGGGGCATATCCTCAACAACGTCGAACATAACCACATCGCCTAACTGTTT
This sequence comes from Melioribacteraceae bacterium, assembly GCA_015486905.1. GTDB lineage: Bacteria > Bacteroidota > Ignavibacteria > Ignavibacteriales > Melioribacteraceae > WFQV01. Next base: position 333 of record WFQV01000375.1, read on the forward strand.
TGTAGCAATCAATTGTGCAAGAGCGCCGCCCACTTGACCGCCGCCAATAAGTGCAATTTTTTTACGTGCCATTCTTAAATCTCCTCTATTGTAAATTTTTTTTAAGGTTAATTAAAATATAAGAATATTAAACTTAATTTTCATTACGACATCTTATTTTACTACAAAAAAAGTGTCCCTGTTCAATTATTTCGATAAACCACTAAATTTGCAATGGTACCCTCGGGTGAAAATTCGTAATAGAACTCATCGACAAACGATTTAATAATAAAAAGTCCTCTCCCACTTTCCTTCAGCAAATTTTGTGGTTGTGTAGGGTCCGGTACGGATGACGGGTCAAAACCTTTCCCTTCGTCTTTTATTTTTACTTCGATTTTTTCTTCGTCGATTTTTACCAGAATATCAACAAATTTTTCCGGGTCATTTTTATTGCCATGTTTTATTGCATTTGACGAAGCTTCCGAAAGGGCAAGGATCAAAGAATTGTATTTCTTCTCCGTTAAATTTAAATCTTTAAATGTTTTAATAAAGAATTGTTCTATTTCAGGAAGGTTCTCCGGGTTGCTGACATATTTTTTTTGAATTTTCCTCTGGTTCAATATTCTCTCAAATCATTTTTATTAATATAATGGAAATATTAAAATCTTGAAATATGCACATTTAAAATAAACAACTCGCAACATTTTGGTACAGATTTAAAATCAGTGGCAAAAAATGATAAAATAAGAAAGAAGAAACGAGAAATAAGAAATGGTTAAACGCGAGACGCCCGCCTTCGTCTGCGCTTCGCTTGACTACGTCGTGACAAGCAAGAGGTAAGACGCTAGACAAGTCCGGCTTCGCCCTCGCTATCCCGCATTTGCGGGAGGCTACGTCGGGAGACGGGGTGTTGAAAAATTTGAACTTTTAACTACGCCAAACATTTCGATAGATTGCTTCACTTCGAAACCTTCGACATCGTTTTTGTTTTTCCAAATTTTCTTCTACAAACATTCGATTACCCGCATTCTGCGGGGCGAGGCTAAAAATTATCAGAGAACAAGCCCTACCTTTCGGTAAGGGAGGGAAAGGGTGTGTTGGGAAAAATAAGAAAAGAAAAAAATAGTAACAAACCGCTCAAGAGGAAAAGACAAGCTAATTTTTTTTGCCACCAAATTTAAACTTGTACCAACATTTTTTACTAACAAGCCCAAATTTGCAACACATAGACTAAGCAAAGGCAAAATCATTTTAAAACTGAAACTATTTAACATTACATTTGGAGTGCAAAAATTTAATTTTAAACTATTACCCGCCCCCGTAGCTCAGTGGATAGAGCGGTGGCCTCCGGAGCCACGTGCGTAGGTTCGATTCCTACCGGGGGTACGATTTACCCCTTTTTAAATTTAGTTTTGTAAGTAAGTTTTAACAAAATAATGACAAAAACAGACATTAAAAATTTCACTCTAGAAAAACTTCTGGATTATGTTGTCGAGCTCGGTCAACCCAAATACCGTGCGGAACAAATATTCAATTGGCTTTACAATCATCTCTCATTTGATTTTAACGAAATGGAAAATCTTCCTAAATCATTGCGCATGGAATTAAGTCAAAAAACCAATGTTCAAACTTTAAATATTGTACGTAAATTAGATTCTCCTCTTATCGGTACAACAAAATTCCTTTTTTCAACAAAAGACAACAATGAAATAGAAGCCGTAATTATCCCCGAGGGTAAGCGGACAACACTCTGCCTTTCCACTCAAGTGGGTTGCCCTTTAAATTGTAAATTTTGCGCTACAGGGCTAATGGGATTTACCCGCAATTTAACCGTCGGTGAAATTGTCGATCAATACTTACTAACGGCACGTGAATACGGTAAAAACACAATTACCAACATTGTTTTTATGGGAATGGGAGAACCTTTACTTAACTACCGGGCAACAATCGAAGCAATTGAAAATTTCACGAATGAACTTACCAAAGGCTTAAGCAGGAACAGGATTACAGTCTCAACGGCCGGGATACCGGACAAAATAAGGGCTTTGGCAGATTCTGGTTTGCGTGTTAAAATAGCTCTCTCACTTCACTCCCCTTTTAATGATGTCAGAAATAAGTTAATGCCCGTTAACAAAAAATATTCGATTGAAGAAAACATTGAAGCACTAAAATATTACGCCCGCAAAACACGCACCCGTATTACATTTGAATATTTAATGCTTGACGGCATTAACGACCGGGACGAGGACGTTCAAGGCTTGGCACATTTGACTTCCCAGCTGCCTTCTAAAATAAATTTAATCCCATTTAACAGTATTGCGCATATGAACCCCGGCGGATTTGCCGCTTCACTTTCACCTTCTCCGATTGAAAGAATTTCCGAATTTGCTGACAAGCTACGCGCCAAAAACATTACCGTAATGCTCAGGAACACGCAAGGTAACGACATTGCCGCTGCTTGCGGACAATTGGCAATTCAAAAAAAATTGTAAAAGGATTTAAAAACTTTTAAATTTGAGGATAAAGAACCCAGAATATTTTCTCACTATTAATTAAATTAAGTTAACATTTTCAGAAAAATTTCAAAGGCAAAAAATGGGTGTGAGGAAAATCGAACACATCGCCATTGCGGTGAAGGATTTACAGATTTCCATTCCCCTTTTTGAAAAACTTTTAGGCACTCCGTGTTATTTAATTGAAAAGATAGAAGAGCAAAAAGTAAAAACCGCTTTCTTCAAAATAGGCGACACCAAAATAGAACTGCTCGAAGCAACTTCTTCCGAAAGCACGGTCGCAAAATTCATTGAAAATAAAGGCGAAGGACTGCACCACATTGCCTTTGATGTTGAAAATATTAAGGAAACTTTAAGCGACCTTGAAGAGAAAGGATTTAAGTTAATAGACGCACAGCCGCGCAAAGGAGCCGAAGGACTTTCGATTGCTTTCCTCCATCCTAAGTCCACAGGCGGAACTTTAATCGAATTGTGTTCGTCTGAATCTGAAAATAACCAATAATAAAGGCACAAAACCATGAAACGTAAAAATTTTTTATTTGTGATTTTTATTTTTTTGTTTGCAGCCACATTTAATATTTACGCTCAAAATTCCACAATGGCAATTGCGAAAATCGAGAGCAAATCAAACGCAAAATTCCTCAACACGACTTCTTACCCCGGCGATGGAAACATTGACGTTACTTACTATTTTTTAAATGTCAAACTCGATTTTGATTTCCAAGAAATTTCAGGAGTGGTACGCATCGATGCAAAAAGTTTAAAAGATTCTTTAACCCAATATTTTCTCGACTTGCAGGACGTTTTACAACTTGACTCAGTCGTGTCAAACGGCAAAAGACTTTCGGCAACACACACAAACAACCAAATCATAATCACACCGGCAAAGCCATTAAGTTTTCGTCAGCAATTTTCAATTAATATTTACTACCACGGTCATCCGGGCACATCCGGTTTCGGCAGTTTTGAATTTCAGACTCACAACGGTCATCCTATTATCTGGTCACTCAGTGAACCTTACGGTGCAAGCGACTGGTTTCCGTGCAAAGACACACCGGCAGATAAAGCCGACTCCTCCGATGTTTGGATTACCGCCGACTCGCAATTCGTCTCCGTTTCCAACGGAACTCTTGAGGCGGTTGTTCAAAATAACGACGGTACTAAAACTTACAAGTGGAAGAATCATTACCCTATCGCACAGTATTTAATTTCCTTGGCGATGACAAACTACACGGAGTACGATACCTATTTCAAATATTCCGATACCGATTCGATGATAATCCGCAATTTCATTTACCCAGAACATTTAACAAGCACCGTAAAAAAACAACTGAAAAGAACTGCTGATATGATTAGAGTCTTTTCAGAGCGGTACGGACTTTACCCCTTCATCAAAGAAAAATACGGACATGCCGAATTCGGCTGGAGCGGCGGGATGGAGCATCAAACAATAACTTCGCTCGGTACACACGCAACAACGCCAAGTTTCGGTAGAGATCTAGTCTCTCACGAACTTGCACACCAATGGTTCGGAGATATGATTACCTGCAAAGATTGGCACAACATCTGGTTGAACGAAGGCTTTGCTACTTACAACCAAGCGGTTTACGTTGAAGCCACATTGGGATTTGATGCTTACCAAAATTATATTAAAAATTTTATGGGCAAAGATCAAAATGACCCCTACTCGGCTAAATTTGCCAAGGGTTCTATTTGGGTACAAAATATCAGCAGCGTAAGTGAAATTTTTAATTATTCGAGAAGCTATTTGAAAGCCGCCGTTGTTCTGCATATGTTGCGGGGAATATTGGGCGACTCCCTTTTCTGGGCATCAATGAAAGCCTACGCAAATGACCCGTCGTTAAAATACGGCGTTGCAACCACAGAGGATTTTGAAAGCGACGTGGAAAATACCTCCGGCGAAAGTCTGGATTACTTTTTTACCGAATGGATTTACGGTGAAAAGTACCCCCAATATAATGTCGAATGGAGCTACTCCAAATCTTCGGACAGTGTTTACAAAGTTACGGTTAAAATAAAACAGGTTAAAAGAACAGACCCCGAATATTTCAAGATGCCTATTCAAATTGAAGTGAAAACCACTATGACGGACACAACCGTAACGCTTGTAAACAATGCCGTTGCAACGGAATCCTTTTCGTTTAACGTTAGAGGAATGCCCACTCAGTTACTTTTTGACCCTAACAATTGGGTACTGAAAGATTTAAAATCACTCGTTTTCACGAAAGTTGATGACCACCCAACAATTGTAAAGAAATTCAAACTTGAGCAAAATTATCCCAATCCTTTTGGCAAAGCTGCTCCGGCGGGGAATTTTATAACAACGATTCAATACTCAATCCCAACGGATGAAAACCAATCACCCGAACTTCAAGGCGAGCAAGTCCGACTAATTGTTTTTGACATATTAGGTCGTCAAGTGGCAACGCTCGTAAACAGCGAACAATTACCGGGGATTTACAAAGTTAATTTTAATGCTTCAAATCTTCCCTCGGGAATTTATTTCTACCGAATACAGTGCGGTAAATTCAACGATGTGAAAAAAATGATTTTGCTGAAATAAAAATAAACGGTTTTTTCAAATTAAAAGCTCGGTTTTTGCCGGGCTTTTTAGTTACCCTTCAGCTAACGTTTGAAATTTACATTCCCAAAACAACCAGCAATTTTTGTAAGTAAATCAAATAATTATTATTATTGAATAATTGTTCAATAAATTTATTTACACTAATGAGAATTAAAGAAGGACATAAAGAAAAAGATATTTTAGATGCCGCCGTGGAAGTTTTTGCAGAACACGGTTACCACAAAGCAAAAATTAAAGATATTGCCAAGCGTGCTAATGTTGCCGTCGGAAGCATTTACGTTTATTATAAGAACAAGGAAACAATCCTCTTAAAAATATTCGAAAACATTTGGTCACCGCTTTATTTCGAATTAAAAAAAATATCGGATAATAAGAAGCTTTCTTACTCAGAAAAGTTCGACTACTTAATTGATGTCGTATTCGATTCTTTCATTGAGGAACCTGCAAAAGCGCTGGTATTCGTAAATGAACAAAATTTCCTTCTGAAAAAAAGTCCTAAAAGGTTTACAAATTTTTACGAACTTTTTATGCGGGAAGGAGAAAAGATTTTTAAAACCGGAATTGACTTGGGCGTTTACAACAATGTTGACGTCCATACTTTCCGACGTTTTATTTTAGGCGGGTTAAGGGACTTACTAAGCGTGTGGGCGGAAAATCCCAACACCGAAGATTTAAACTCCATCCGTCAAAGTGTAAAGGCATTCTGCAAACAAGGAATAATAAAAAAGAGAACAGAGAAATAGTTAACAGATAATTTCACACTCTCTCCGCACCTTTTCGGAATTACCAAACTTTCGAGTTTACAAAAAAAATTATTTATCTCCGCCTAATATTATCGGCAGACCTTCCTTGCCCGAACCGATAATAACTATTTTGGTATTCTTTGAATTCGCTAATTTTTCCGTAGCTTCAATCCCCTTCCATTTCAGCAGTTGTTCGTTTATTCCTTCGGAAACAATATTTTGGAAATCGGCAATTCCTTTGGCTTCAATTCTTTTACGTTCGGCTTCCTGCTTCTCCTTATTAAGGACAAAAACCATTCTTTGGCTTTCCTGTTCCGCTTTTAGTTTTTCTTCAATTGCTTGCGTCAACCTTTGCGGCAAAACAATCTGTCTTAGGGGCGCTGCTTCGATTAAAATTCCCCGCTTACCCACAATATTCTGAAGCTCGTTGACAATTTCCGAAGCTAACTTTTCGCGCGAAGCCGTGTAAAGAGCTTTTGCTTCGTAACGTGCCGTTACACCCCGTACAACCGAACGGAACTGCGGTATTAAAACAATCTCCTTGTAATTCGGACCGATTGTTTTGTAAATAATATTTGCCTTGTCGGGATTTAATTTGTAAAGCAGACTTATTTCCAAATCGACCGTTAGTCCTTCCTTGGAAGGAACTTTCATTACTTCTTTAATCTCTTGAGTTTTAATGGAAAATTTTTCAATCTTTGCCATTGGGTTTACAAGATTAACGCCGGGTTTCAGTGTGTTGTCGCTTACCATTCCTAAGAAATCAACCACGCCGACAGTCCCCGCCGGAATGACCGTAACAAGCTGAACGAAAGCAAAACCGGCAACAATCACTGCGGTAAGGTTTGCCACAAATGCTTCTCGCTTCCTGCCGTTTTTCCTTAGATTAATCCCGGCAATGAAAGCAACGATTACAACTATTACAAGTAAAATGAATAACATTTTATCCTCTCTATTTTATTATTTGTTTAATTAACTTTGGCTTTCTAATTTTTCTGTTTTCAATTATTAAAGCATTTAAATATTTTTCAGCTGCCGTGCTTAGTCCCTTTTTACTTTCGGAGTAAAGTTCCGCTAACACATCCCCTTCTTTAACTTCATCCCCGATTTTTTTACGAATAATTATTCCTGCTTTGGGGTCAATTACATCCTCCTTGGTTTTTCTACCCGCTCCCAATTCCACAGCAGCCAACCCGATTTGGTAGGTGTCCATTTTTGTTATTCTGCCTTTTCTCTTAGAACGTAAAATCCTCTTGTATTTTGAAGAGGGGTAATCTTCCGGATGTTCAAGATAGTGAACATCCCCACCTTGCAACTTAACCAACTCCTTGAACTTTGCAAATGCCGCACCGCTTTCAACGGTTTTACGTGCAATAATTTTCCCCTGTTCAATCGACCTTGCTTTTTTACCGATGAAAATCATTGCCCCGGCAAGTGTAATCGAAAGTTCGGTTAAATCGTTTTCTATTTCACCTTTTAATGCCAGGAGGGATTCGTAAACCTCCAGCCAGTTGCCGATGTAACTTCCCAAAGGTTGGTTCATATCGGTAATGAAAGCAACTACTTTTTTGTTGAATGATTTTGCAGTGTTAATTAGGGATTCTGCTAATTTTTTTGCGCTACGGAAATCTTTCATAAATGCACCGCTGCCGGTCTTTACGTCCAGCACTAAACCGTCAATCCCTTCGGCAAGTTTTTTACTCATTATGCTGCCGGTAATTAATGGAATCGATTCTACCGTTGCCGTAACATCTCGGAGAGCGTAAATCATTTTATCTGCGGGGGCAATGTCTTTAGTTTGTCCGACTAATACCAGTCCGCATTTACGCAGTGTCTTTTTGTAAGCAGAGATATTTAAATCCGTCCTAAATCCCGGAATTGCTTCCAATTTATCCAAGGTTCCGCCGGTGTGTCCCAAACCTCTGCCTGAAATCATTGGGACTTTCACACCTGCAGCAGCAACTATAGGAGCTAAGATCAACGAAGTTTTGTCCCCCACTCCGCCGGTTGAATGTTTGTCAATCTTACTCCCTTCAATATCAGAGAGGTCAAGAACTTTTCCGCTGTAAAGCATTGCTTCCGTAATGTAGGAGGTTTCTTCCTTATTAAAGCCTGTTAAAAAGCCTGCCATTAAAAAAGCAGAGAATTGGTAATCGGGGATTAAGCCTTTGGTGTAGCCTTTAATTAAAAATTCAATCTCTTCTTTTGAAAGAGCGTTTCCGTCACGTTTCTTCTTTAATAATTCTATTGTATTCATTTCATCCCAATTGATTTTATTAAGTGATAGCTAAATATAAAGAATAGGATTGAAAAGAAAAACTCTGAATTTACTCTCCGGTACAGGTTTAAAATCTGTGGTAAAAAATAAAAGAAATAAGAAAGAAGAGACTAGAAATAAGAAATAGTTAAACGCGAGACACAAGAGGTAAGACGAAAGGAATTAGGCTTATTATTGTCAAATCGAGAACTTTACATAAATGGGGATGTTTGGATGAGTGGATGCATGGATGATTGAATTGTCCGCCTTCCCCCGCATTCTGCGGGATTCGGCGCAACAAGTTAGATGAATTGATGGATGCATGAAGGGAGGGTTGTATTGGTGGATAGTTTTCCCTACCAATTTTAAAATTCCCATCTTTCAAGAGGGGTGGCTCCCGACTAATCCCGACTTGTCGGGAGACGGGGTGTTGAAAAATTTGAAATTTTAACTACGCCAAACATTTCGATAGATTGCTTCACTTACATACCTTCGGCATCGTTTTTGTTTTTCCAAATTTTCTTCTACAAACATTCGATCACTTTGGGGTAGGTTGTTTTTCAAACCTATTCACCACTTTCCCGAATTCTGCGGTGCGAGGTTCTCAAAATACACCAAGAATCAGCCCTCCCTCCTTAGTAACAAAACGCTCAAAAGGAAAAGACAAGATAATTATTTTTGCCACAGAATTTAAACTTGTACCTACTCTCCGAAATTACTTTACCGAAGTTTCAAATTCAAAGAATAATATTGCAATTATAATTATATTAGTAAACTTTAATTTTAGAAAGAAAACAATTTATGACCGTAGAAGAGTTCAAAAAGAAATTCGGAATTATCGGAAGGTCGAAACAAATCAATGACCTTGTTGATATTGTAATGCAAGTTGCAAAATCCGATATTTCAATACTTGTTTACGGTGAAAGCGGAGTGGGTAAGGAAGTTTTTGCCCGTGCCATTCACGGTTATTCACACCGTTCGAACAAACCGCTTGTAAGTGTAAACTGCGGCGCAATTCCGGAAGGTATTCTGGAAAGCGAGCTCTTCGGTCACAAAAAGGGAGCATTTACAGGTGCAATAGACAATCGCAAAGGCTACTTTGAAATTGCCGACGGCGGAACTTTATTCTTAGATGAAATAGCCGAAATGCCTTTAACCACTCAAGTGAAACTCTTGCGTGTACTGGAGACGAAGGAGTTTATGAGAATAGGCGGCGAGACGGTTACGAGGGTTGACGTTAGGATAATTGCTGCAACGAACAAAGATTTACAAAAAGAGGTTGACGCCAAACATTTCCGGCAGGACCTTTATTTCAGGCTTAAAGCCGTCACTTTAACAATCCCCCCTTTGCGGCAGAGACGGGAAGATATTCCCGAATTGGCTTACAATTTCTTAGAACAATATTCACATACAAACAGAATTGAAATGCCTCGGATAACCCGTGAGGCACTCGAACTGCTTGTTAATTACAATTGGCCCGGAAATATCCGCGAGCTTAAAAATACTGTCGAATCAGCCGCGGCTCTTTCCAAATCGGGAGTAATCGACGAAAGTATTTTGAAAACCTTATTAAATATTAACGAAGAAAAGTTCCCGCGAAACCTTCCGGTAGCATTGGGGAAAAAGCCGGAGAGCCTGGATTTGGAAATGATTTTAGGTGCGTTAATTGAAATTAAAAAAGATTTGGTCGAACTTAAAAATTTAGCTTATCAAGCATCCTCCGGCGGCAATGGCGTTTCCTTACAATCTCAAACTAACGAAATTAAAACGATGAAGGAATTGGAAAGGGACGCAATATTAAATGCTTTGAATAAAAGCAAATGGAATAAGAAAAAAGCATCAAGGATGTTAGCAATCAGCGAAAGAACTCTTTACAGAAAATTAAAAGAATATGGCATTCAATAAAAAAATAAATACGGCAATTTTATTTCTGACCTTTCTTGTCGCCGGGTGTCATTACTCGTTTACAGGTGCATCCGTCCCCCCGCATTTAAAAACCATCGCCATTCCGATATTCCGAGACCAAAGCGGTTCGGGGGAACCTACGCTAAGGAATGATTTTACAAATCAACTGATTCAAAAATTTATTGATGATAATTCACTGCAGGTTACGGACAAATCGAATGCGAATGCTTTGTTAGAATGTACGATTATTTCTCTGCGGGACGCTCCGGCAATAATTTCCGGCGGCGAACAAGTTTCAACTCGGAGAGTAACAATTACCGTCCGTGCGGTTTACAAAGATTTGGTAAAAAGAAAAACAGTGTTCAGTAAAACGTTCTCTAATTTCGGGGATTACAAAACGGAAGGAGACATTCCTTCGTTGAGAGAACAGGCAATTCAAAAAGCCGTGGATTTAATCACGGATGATATTCTCCTAGCTGTTGTGTCTAATTGGTAAAAGGAAGATGGGGTTATGGCATTTGACGAAATTATCTTGATTGTTTACATCATTTCTTTGACCGTGTTGCTTATTTTTGCAAGCCACGGTTTTGTGATGCTTTATTATCACAGGAAATACGGAATTAAACCGCCGAAGGAAATAAAAGATTTTACTCCTGTTGACGTGGTAACAATTCAACTACCTATTTACAACGAATATTACGTTGCGGAAAGACTAATAGACAAAGTTTGTGAAATAGATTACCCTCGCGAACTCCTTGAAATTCAAGTCCTTGACGATTCCACAGACGAGACGGTTGGATTAATTAAACGCCTTGTGAAGGAAAAGCGTGCGAAAGGGTTCGACATTAAACACATACACCGGGAGAACAGAAAAGGATTTAAAGCCGGTGCATTGAAAGAAGGACTTAAAAGTGCACGCGGAAAATTCATTGCAATCTTTGACGCCGATTTTTTACCGAAGAAAGATTTCCTTAAAAAGACTCTGCCTCACTTCTTCTCTCCTGAAATCGGTTTGGTTCAAACCCGCTGGGAACATCTGAACGAAGATTATTCCCTTCTTACTAAAATTCAAGCTCTTGCTCTGAACGGACATTTTGTAATCGAGCAGACCGTCAGAAATCAATCCGGCTTTTTTATTAACTTCAACGGAACTGGCGGTGTTTGGAAAAAAGAATGTATTGAAGACGCGGGTAACTGGCACGACGATACATTAACGGAAGATTTGGATTTAAGCTACCGCGCACAAATGAAAGGCTGGAAGTTTGTTTACCTCCGCGATTTTACCACACCCGCAGAACTCCCCGCAGAGATGAACGCTTTAAAAGCACAACAGTACCGCTGGACGAAAGGTGCAATTGAAACTGCAAAAAAATTACTTCCCACAGTTTGGAAAGAAAAACTGCCTTTACGCGTTAAACTTCAAGCTACTTTCCATTTGACAAACAACCTTGTTTTTCCCTTTATTCTGCTCGCGGGAATTTTAAACGTCCCCTTAATTTTCATTAAAAATAGCGGTCCGTGGGATATGTTCTTTAATTTTATGTCTGTTTTTATCGTTGCTTTCATCAGCTCTTTTATGTTTTACCTTTACGCTCAAAAAGATATTTACCCCGACTGGGAAAAGCGTATTGCGCTTTTCCCCGTTTTTATGGCTGGTAGCATGGGACTTGCCGTAAATAATACCAAAGCGGTTTTTGAGGGTTTCTTCGGGCGTAAAAGCGAATTTGTAAGAACACCGAAATTTAAAATCGAAAGCAAAAAGGATTCTATTTTCCACAACAAATACATTAAGTCCATTAAACCCGATTCCTCTGCTTTTGTGGAACTTATTCTTGCGTTCTATTGCTTAGTTGGAGTACTTGCATCTCTCTATTTTTTGGAGCTTGCATCATTACCTTTCAATCTGATGTTCTTCTTCGGCTTTGCTTCAATATCCTATCTTTCCCTTAAGCAGGCAATTAAATCACCTAAGAATAATTAAGAGGCTTTAAAATGTCCGATTCGGAGTTTAAAAATATTTCTCTTCTTTACGAATTCGACAGCCGTTCCCCTCTTTTCGCAAGGATTGCTTACGAAAGAATGAAGGAAGGGAATCTTAAGGATGCCGAGGAAATTCTTACAAACGGCTTGGAATTTTTCCCACATTACCCAACTCCTTACTTTTTACTTAGTGAAGTTAAAACTCGGCTGGACAAAACAGAAGAGGCAGAAACATTATTGCAAAAAGGGAACATCCTTTTGGGCGATAAAAAAACGTTTGAATTTTATTCGGAAAAAATAGCAGGGCTCAAAAGTAAATTGAAAGATTTCGAAACTCCGCGAAGCACCGAACTTTCAAGTGCCGAAGCAGAGGAAACCGAAATAGCAGAAAATAAAAACGAACAAGAAACGCCAATTGAAGAAAGATTGGATGAACTTGCCCAACAGCTTGAAAATGCACAAATTCCCGAAAGTGTGAAAGAGGAAACTCAAATAAACGAGGAAGGTGGAATTATTTCAGGGGAAGATACCTCTCCCCCAAATTTGGAGATTGTTTCCGAAACCTTAGGAATGATTTTGGAATCACAAAACAAGTTCAAAGAAGCCTTGGATGTTTACCAAAAATTAATTGAACTTGAACCGGACAAGAAAGAATTTTACGAAACAAAAATCCAAGAACTCTCCGAACGTATTTCCGAAGAGAATGAATGACTTTGAGCTTACAACCGACAATGGTAAAACGCTAAAGCTGATTAAACTTAAACCTGCTTTTTATCTGCGGAATGCAACAACCGTGGCAAAAGCTCTACTCGGCAAAATTTTTGTGAGAAAAATAAACGGTGAGATTTTTGCCGCGCGAATAACCGAAACGGAGGCTTACGACGGCAGGACAGACCCTGCGGCTCATTCGTTTATCGGCAAAACAAAAAGGAACGCAACAATGTTTGAGTCAGGCGGACTACTTTACGTTTATTTTATTTACGGAATGTATTACTGTGCTAATGTAGTAACCGGCGCCGCGGGGGAAGGCTCCGCAGCACTGCTGCGTTCGATGGAACCCCTTAAAGGAATCGAACAAATGGCGTTTAACCGTTTCAAAAAAAGAGAAGTTTCACGTACGGAGATAAAGTCTTTGTTAAACGGTCCAGGAAAACTTTGCCAAGCTCTTAATTTAACTAAAAAGGAAAACGGATTAAATCTTAACGGCGAAGAAATTTTTATTTGCCGGGAAAAAAGACCGCGCAAATTTGAAATAGTTGAAACCTCACGAATAGGAATAAACAGAGGGACCGAGCTCGATTGGAGGTTTTACATTAAAGATTCGGGGTTCATTTCCAAGCCGTGAAAGAGCCACAAAAAATATTGATTGTAAGAACCGATAGAATCGGCGACGTTGTGCTTACGCTTCCTTTGGCAGAAATAATTAAAAGACATCTGCCCCACCCACAAATTGCTTTTTTACTCAGGGATTACACAAGTCCGTTGGCACAAGGCAATCCTTTTATTGACGAAATAATTACTCTGCCGGAAAAGAACGGTGAAATTTCATTTTCGAAAGCGCTGCCGGTACTGAAGAGAAAAAAGTTCGATGCGGCGTTAATTGTTTCACCAAAATTTAAGATTGCTTCTTTAATATTTCTCGCCGGCATTGAAATGAGGATTGGAACCGGCTACCGCTGGTATTCTTTCCTATTTAACAAAAAAATTTACGAACACCGCCGCAGGGGGGACAAACACGAATTAGAATACAATGTAAAAATGCTCGAAGCACTTGGAATTGAGGAGACCGTTTCCAAAGAGAGTGTTGTATTTAATGTACACCCTAACGCCGAAAGTAAACGGAAGGTTAGGAAAATTCTAAAATCGAAGGGCTGGGATGAGAATTTAAAAACCGTTATTATTCATCCGGGAAGTGGGAAAAGCGCTGTGGATTTGCCTCTTTACAAATTTAAAAATCTGATTTCCCTTTTGGCACGTGAATTGAAAGTCAACTTAATATTAACAGGAAACGGAAAAGAGAAGAAAATGTGCAATGATTTAATGGCTTCGGACAATGTAATAAACACTGCAGGAAAGTTCACACTAAAAGAATTAATCGGTTTGATTTCACTCTCCGACTTGCTGGTTGCCAATTCCACGGGGCCTATTCACATTGCTGCAGCGCTTGGAAAGAAAACAATCGGCTTTTATCCTAATGTTAACGAATGTTCTCCACGTAGATGGGGACCTTACTCAACAAACTCTTTTGTCTTTGTCCCGGAAACCGACTGTGTTTCGTGTGAACCAAGAAGTGTGAATGAGAAAAATTGCATGGAATCTATTCCGGTTGAAAAAGTAGCTTTGAAAATTAAGGAAATGCTAAATGGTTAAACTCAACAAAAAAATATTGTTCCTTTTCTTAATTGCCTTTCTGCCTTCTTTTGTTTTTGGAGGAGGGAGAAAAACGAAATTCCGTAAAGTTAAAAACAATGCATTTAAAGCGGGTGAAAGACTTTTGTTCGATGTTAAATATGGCTTTATTACTGCGGGCATTGCAGAAATGAAGATACCTAAAATAAAAAGAATTGCCGGCAGAGATGTTTATTACGTTACTTTTAAAGTTAATTCCGTTCCTACTTTCGACCACTTTTACAAAGTACGTGACAGATACGAAACTTACATCGATTGCAAAGGAATATTCCCTTGGCGTTTTGAACAGCACATCCGTGAAGGGCATTACAAAAGGGACTTCGCCGCCTTCTTCGACCAGCGCAGAGCCGAAGCAAAAACAACCGAAGGCTCGTACAATATTTCCCGTTACGCCAACGATATTATTTCGGCTTTGTACTTTGTGCGTACTCTCGATTTCTCTCATCTGAAAAAGGGAGAAAAATTACATTTGGAAAATTTTTACAAAAATAAAGTTTACCCGTTGGACGTAATTTACTGGGGCAAAGAAAAAGTTAAAGTCGAAGCCGGAACATTCAACACCCTTGTGTTTGAACCTATTATTGTTAAAGGAGGATTGTTCAAAAGCGAAGGAAATATTTTGATTTGGCTTACCGATGACGAACTTAAGATTCCCGTCAAAGTACAGACCAAAATAATAATAGGTTCGATAAACGCCGAGCTGAAAAAATACGAAGGATTAGCAGGCGAACTTACTTCGAAGATCACTTTAAAAACTTCGAACACGAACAAACTTACACTCAACAATAAATAATTCATTTTACTTTAATTTGCATCAATCCGCGCAAATCCTACTCAATCCGTGTCATCCGTGTTCTATTAAAATTTAACCAATAAATTTAATATTTGCTGTAGTTCGAAATTTCGTTATTTTAAAAAACAAAAATTTATTTTGAAGAGGATGAAATGAAAAAAAATACTTTAATAGTTCTGTTGCTATTTGCTTTTTCCTTTACGGCAGCGCAGAATGCCAAATATTACTCGCCAAAAGTTCAAAGTGCAATTGTTTATTTGAACGGTGCCACTTTAACTCAAACTGCGAAGGTTAATCTCCTTAAAGGAAGTAACGAAATTATACTTACTAATTTGGCTCATGGAATAGACGAAAAATCAATTAAGGTCAAAATTAAAGGTAATGCCTTTGTGGTTTCGGTAAATAAAATGTTGAACCATATTAGAAAAAATAAAAAAAGTAAAGAGGTTTTAAAACTCACGGATTCACTGAATTTTTACGAGAAGAAACGTTCGGATTTGAATGCGGAAATTCAAGTTCTGCAAGGTAAATCGGCAGTACTTTCCAGCTTAATTCAAAAAGGCTCAAAGAATTTTTCAATATCTCAAATTAAAAAATCGCTCGATTTTTTTACTAAACAATCAAGTAAAATTAATTATTCCCTCGAAAAGGACAAGACAATTTTCCAAAAAGTAATGGGGAAAATTCAAGATATCAAAAAGCAAATAAAAGAATTGGGCTCTTTCGGAAAGGAACCTGTTAACGAAGTGGGCTTAACAATTCAAACATCTAAAAAAACTACCGCAGTTGTGAAAGTCTCCTATTTTACAAGGTCGGCGTCCTGGAAACCTTTTTACAATATTGCTTCGAGCGGTTTCGGCGAACCTATTTCGTTGACATTGAACGCCGATATTAGACAGCGAACAGGTTTGGAATGGAAAAATATTCAGTTAACAGTTTCCACAAGGAATCCTTATTTGAATAATAACAAACCTTTATTAAAACCTTGGTTCATCGGTTTCAGGAAAAATCATCCAATTCCAATGTTTAAAGCAATGAATAATGTACATGCAGAAGCTGTTCAAACCGCCGCTCCATCTTACATCGTACAACAATCAAAAGGGTTGGCAATTGAATACAAATTAATGTTGAACGTGCCCATTCCTCCCGACGGGAAAGGGCGAATCGTGAAAATTAAAAATGTTACTCTACCTGCAGAGTACTCTTATTATGCAGTACCAAAATATTCGAACGAAGGATTTTTAGTTTGTAAAATAAAAGATTGGAAACGTACGGGTTTTCTGAGCGGACAAGCGAATATTTTTTACGAGAATTCTTACGTCGGCAAATCTTTCGTTAATCCGAAAACGACAGACAAAGATTTTCTCCTTTCGCTGGGAAAAGATATTAATATCCGTGCCGACAAAAAACTCGTTAAGGATTTCAGGGAAGAAAGTTTCCTCGGGAATAATGTTACAAGAACTTTCAACTACGAAATTATTCTGAAAAACAACAAGGAAAAAACTTGTCCCTTGATTGTCGAAGATCAAATACCTATTTCAAAAAACGAAAAAATAAAAGTCAAAGTTATTGAAACAAGCAACGCCGCTTATTCGCCAAGGAGCGGTAAACTTGTTTGGAAATTAAAATTAAAACCGGGTGAAAAGAAAATTTTAAAACTTAACTTTTCGGTTACTTACCCTGGTGACAAAGAAATATCGGGATTGTAAAAATTTAATTTTAACAGTAAAAAATGAAAGAGGAAAAAATAGGACTTTTCGGTACGGGCTTAATGGGTTACCCCATGGCGGAAAGATTATTTAAACTCGGTTACGATGTGAGTGTT
The DNA here is from genome assembly GCA_015486905.1 of Melioribacteraceae bacterium. Taxonomy (GTDB): domain Bacteria; phylum Bacteroidota; class Ignavibacteria; order Ignavibacteriales; family Melioribacteraceae; genus WFQV01. Next base: position 17,342 of record WFQV01000375.1, read on the forward strand.
TACAACCGAACTTTCGCTAAGACGGAAGGTTTGCAAAAATCGGGCATTAAAGCATACGAACAACCGAAAGATTTAATAGCAAATTCGGATTATCTTATTTCGATTCTATCCGATTTTACTGCAATCAAACAAACCTTGCTTGACGGAAAAGAAAATTTGCTTAAAGGAAAAACCTTAATTCAAATGTCAACTATCTCAGTTGAAGAAAGCTTGGAAGTTTTCAAAAAAGTCAAAGAGAATGGCGGTAGATTTTTGGAAGCCCCGGTGTTAGGCAGCATTCCACAAGTGAAAGAAGGAACGCTTATTATTATGTGCGGCGGAGACGAGAAACTGTTTGAAGAAATTAAACCTCTACTCGGAATCTTAGGTGAGAAAGTTTTTTACGCAGGCAGTGTGGGAAAGGCTTCTGCATTGAAACTTTCACTCAACCAGCTTATTGCCTCTTTAACCGCTGCGTTCTCCACTAGTCTTGGACTTGTGCGCGAGCATGGCGTTGACGTAAATTTGTTCATGGACATCCTACGCGATAGCGC